>JBKJZS010000309.1:0-4535 GCA_046714915.1 Polaromonas sp.
GTGGCGACACGGCGCCGCCGGCGGAGCTGGAGCGCCTGGTGCACACGCTGGCCGGCACGGCCGGCACCCTGGGGTTTCATGAGGTGGGGGCAGCCGCCAGGGCGCTGGAACTGCTGCTCGAGCAGGCCGCGCCGGCCGGTCAGGTACCCTTGCCACCACAGCGCGCCGAAATTGCGCTGGCCGTTGACGTACTGCAGGCCAGCCTGCCGGCCGATGAACCTCTTTCTTGACCAAGGACGATAGCCATGAGCAAAACACTTGCCCGCATTCTTTATGTCGAAGACGAACCCGACATCCGCATGGTGGCGCAGATGGCTCTGGAGGCCGTGGGCGGCTTCACCGTGATCGCCTGTCCGTCCGGCAGCGAAGCGCTGGCCGCGGCACCGACCGCCCAGGCCGACCTGCTGCTGCTTGACGTCATGATGCCGGGCATGGACGGCCCGAGCACGCTCAAGGCCCTGCGGGCGCTGCCCGCCACGGCCGGCACGCCGGTGATTTTCATGACCGCCAAGGTGCAGGCCGCCGAAGTGGCGCAATACCGCGCACTCGGCGCGATCGACGTGATTCACAAGCCTTTTGATCCGATGGAGCTGTCGGCCCAGATTGAACGCATTTGGGCAAAGAAGGCCGAGGGATCCTGCCGCGCCGGGTTTTTGTGATTCATGGGGTCGCACCAGGCCATGCGACTTCTTTCCGGGCCTTACCGCGGGTCCGGCGGTCAGGCATTTGCGTGTCTGCCGGCGCTTTGAATCGTTATGGAAAACAAGACCGTGCGTAGGCCCCCTCCCGGCCCGCCGGACTCCTCCGCAGACCGTGCTCCGCCCCCTGCTGCCGACGCCGCATCGCTGTCGGCATGGGCGCCGCTGAGCTCGCCGGTTTTTCGCATGTTGTGGGGCACCTGGCTGGCAGCGAACATCTGCATGTGGATGAACGATGTGGCGGCTGCATGGCTGATGACCTCGCTCACCACCTCGCCGATCTGGGTTGCGCTGGTCCAGTCCGCTTCGACCCTGCCGGTGTTCTTGCTGGGCTTGCCCAGTGGCGCGCTGGCCGATATCCTGGACCGGCGGCGCTACTTCATCATCACCCAGTTCTGGGTCGCTGTCGTGGCGCTCATTTTGTGCGTGACCATACTCCTGGATGCGCTGACGGCGCCTCTGTTACTGGCGCTGACTTTTGCCAATGGCGTCGGGCTGGCGATGCGCTGGCCGGTGTTCGCCGCCATCGTGCCGGAACTGGTGCCGCGGCCGCAATTGCCCGCCGCACTGGCGCTGAATGGGGTGGCCATGAATGCGTCGCGCATCATTGGTCCGCTGGTCGCCGGCGCGCTCATTGCCAGCGCGGGCAGCGCTTACGTCTTTGTGCTGAACGCGGTGTTGTCGCTGATTTCCGGTTTTGTGATCATGCGCTGGCGCCGCGAGCATGTGCCCAGCCCGCTGGGGCGCGAGCGGCTGGTCAGCGCGATGCGTGTCGGCTTGCAGTTTGTGCGCCAGTCCGCACGCCTGCGCGCGGTGCTGCTGCGTGTGGCGCTGTTTTTCTTTCACTCCACGGCCCTGCTGGCTTTGCTACCGCTGGTGGCCCGCGGCTTGCAGGGGGGCGCCGGGACATTCACGCTGCTATTGGCATCGATGGGGTGCGGCGCCATCATCGTGGCTTTTTTCCTGCCGCGCCTGCGCCGCAGCTTGTCGCGTGATGCGCTGGTGCTGGGCGGCGTGCTGCTGCAGTCGGTAGCCACCGCGGGGGTTGCTTTGGCGCCGAATGTGTACGTTGCCTCGACGGCGATGTTTCTGGCTGGTGCGGCGTGGATCACCACCGCGAATGTCCTGAGCGTGTCGGCGCAGCTTGCGCTACCGGACTGGGTGCGGGCGCGTGGCATGTCGATCTTCCAGATGGCGATCATGGGCGCCAGCGCCAGCGGCGCCGCAGTCTGGGGGCAAGTGGCCACGCTGACCAGCGTTCCCACCAGCATGCTGGTTGCGGCGGTCACCGCGACGGTGGCTATTTTGGTCACGCAATGGCTTTTGCGTGACCTCAGCATCGAAGAGGATCTGACGCCTTCCCGTGAGTTCAAGGCGCCGAGCGCTGCAGCTCCGCCGTTGACGGGCCAGGTTCGGGTGACGATCCAATACCAGATTGATCCGGCCAAGGCCGCGGACTTTCGCGCGCTGATGCAGGAAAGCCGGCGCAGCCGCCTGCGCCAGGGGGCGCTGACCTGGGAACTGCTGCGCGATATTTCCGACCCGGGGCGGTATATCGAGCAGATAACCGATGAGTCGTGGACCGAACACCTGCGCCGCTTTGACCGCGTCACGGCGGGAGACGTTGCGCTGCGGGACCGCAAGCTGGCGTTTCATCTGGGCGAGGCGCCGCCCATCATCACGCGCTGTGTGATTGAGGGCTAAGCCAGCAAGCCGGCGCGAGACCCGGCCTGGTCGAAGCACCCACAAAGCCCAGGATGGCAAAGGCCTCCCTCCTTCGCCGATCCGGGTCCAGCCTGAATTCGTGAGTGAAATCGGCCTCCAGTCCTTATGTGACGGGCGTAATAAGCTATTAATTCAGTAGCAAAAACTGAAGACCCGCAACCCCGGGCTCGGGCCCCGCTCGACCAGAACCGCTTGGCATGCACCTTGCATCTCAACTTGTACACAAGTATGGATGCTTTAAATTGGTGCAAATCTCATGAGTTCTGATCCCGCCGGCAAGCTGCAACTGACCGACAGCATGGCGGCGGGTGGCCGCGCCACGGACCTGGCTCCCCAGGCCTGGATCAGCAAGGCGGCCCAGGCTGCTGGAGCTGCCCGGCCGGGCCCGCTGTCCGGACTCGCCTTTGCCGTCAAGGACAACATCGATGCCGCAGGACTGCCGACCACCGCGGCCTGCCCAGCTTTTGCCTACACGCCGCCAGCCAATGCTGTCATTGTGCAAAAACTGCACGATGCTGGTGCGTCGCTGCTTGGAAAAACCAACCTCGACCAATTCGCCTGCGGTTTAAACGGCACCCGATCTCCCTACGGGGCGGTACCCAACGCCCTCGATCCGGCTTATGTGTCGGGTGGCTCCAGCTCCGGATCGGCCTATGTGGTGGCGACCGGCCAGGTCGACTTCGCGCTCGGCACCGACACCGCCGGCTCGGGCCGGGTGCCTGCCGGGCTGAACAATATTGTCGGCCTGAAGCCCTCGCGGGGTTTGATCAGCGCCCGCGGCGTGGTGCCGGCGGCGCAAAGTGTCGACTGCGTTTCCATCTTCGCGCGCACGGTGAGCATGGCCGTCAGGGTGCTGGAAAGCGCGATGGGCCACGACCCGCTGGACCCATATTCGCGCAAATTGCCCCTGGTCAGCCAGCCTTATGCCAACGCTTTCCGCTTTGGTGTGCCATCGACGCTGGCGTTTTATGGCGACAGCGCGGCCGAAGCCGCCTTTGCTGAGGCGGTGAGCAGGCTGCAGGCCATGGGGGGCACCGCGGTGGCCATCGACTTCGGTCCGCTCGCGCAGGTCGCCGCCCTGCTTTACGAGAGTGCGCTGGTGGCCGAGCGCTACACCGCCATCCGCAGTTTTTTTGATGCGCATGAAGACGAGGTGATCGAGCCGGTGCGCAGCATCATCGCTGCCGGGCGCCAATACAGTGCCGCCGATCTCTACCAGGTGCAGACCCGGCTCAAACAGCTGGGCCAGCAGGCCGATTCCATGTGGGACCAGATCGACCTGCTGCTGGTGCCGACCGCGCCGACGCATTACACGATTGCGCAAATGCAGCACGATCCGGTGGTCCTGAACCGCAACCTGGGCGCCTATACCAACTTCGTCAACCTGCTGGACTACGCGGCCCTGTCCGTGCCCAGTTCCCTGCGCGACGATGGGCTGCCTTTTGGCATCACGCTGATCGGCCCCTGCGGCAGTGACTGGCAACTGGCAGAACTGGGACAGCGTTACCACCACCGGACCGGCCTGACGCAAGGCGCGACAGGTCTGCCGCTCCCGGCCATGGTTCCGGTCGCGGGGATACGGCGCCCGGCCACGGTCCGCGTGGCGGTGGTTGGCGCCCACCTCTCGGGCATGCCGCTGAACGGCCAATTGACCGAACGCGGGGCCACGCTGGTCGGCCCGGCCGAGACGGCGCCCCATTACAGGCTGTACGCCCTGGCGGGCACCACGCCGCCCAAGCCCGGGCTGCTGCGGGTGGCGGCCAACCAGGGCGCGCGTATCGCCCTCGAAATCTGGGACATGCCCGTGGCCGAGTACGGCTCGTTTGTCGCGCTGATCCCTGCGCCGCTGGGCATAGGCACGCTGGAGCTGGACGACGCCAGCAGCGTGCAGGGTTTTGTCTGTGAAGCCCAGGCGCTCCAGGGCGCCGAGGACATCACCGGGCTGGGCGGCTGGCGTGCCTATCTCGCACTTGCCAGGTCAATCCAGCCCGTCCACAGCCGGTGACCGCTTAACGCTTTCAAACCCACCCACCGATCCACCTTTTCACCCCCCAGGAGTTTTTTCATGACCACCCCTTTCATCCCATCTTCCCACGCGGCATCGCGCAGAAA
>JBKJZS010000310.1:0-20444 GCA_046714915.1 Polaromonas sp.
CCGCAACCGACCACCGCCGGAATGCCCAGCTCGCGCGCAATAATGGCGGCATGGCAGGTACGGCCCCCGCGGTTCGTCACGATGGCGCTGGCGCGCTTCATCACCGGCTCCCAGTTCGGGTCGGTCATATCGGTCACCAGCACGTCGCCAGGCTGGACCTGGTCCATCTCACTGATGTTGCGCACGATGCGCACCGGGCCGGTGCCTATCTTCTGCCCAATCGCGCGGCCTTCGGCCAGCACCGTGCCCGTGCCTTTAAGCTTGTAGCGTTGCTCGACCTTGCCCTTGGACTGGCTTTTAACCGTCTCGGGCCGTGCCTGCAAGATGTAAATCTGGCCATCGGTGCCGTCTTTGCCCCACTCGATGTCCATCGCACGGCCGTAGTGCTGCTCGATGATGACGGCGTAACGCGCCAGCTGCTCGACATCGGCATCACTCAGCGAATAGCGGTTGCGTAGCTCGGTCGGCACGTCGGTGGTCTTGACCAGCTTGCCAGCGGCTTTTTTCTCTTCTGCCGTGGTGAACTCCATCCGCAGCAGCTTGGAGCCGAGGTTGCGGCGGATCACGGCGCGCTTGCCGGCCTTCAGCATGGGCTTGTGGACATAAAACTCGTCAGGGTTCACCGCGCCCTGCACCACGGTCTCGCCCAGGCCATAGCTGGAGGTGATGAAGACCACGTCTTCAAAACCGCTTTCAGTATCGATGGTGAACATCACGCCGGCGGTGCCCAGATCGCTTCGAACCATGCGCTGCACACCCGCTGAGAGGGCCACGTCGGCATGGGCAAAACCCTTGTGCACGCGGTAACTGATGGCACGGTCGTTGTAGAGCGAGGCAAACACCTCTTTCATCTTGCGCAACACGTCGTCAATACCGACCACGTTCAGGAAAGTTTCTTGCTGACCGGCAAACGACGCATCAGGCAAGTCCTCGGCGGTGGCAGACGAACGCACTGCAAAACTGGCGCGGGCATTGCCAGCGCTCAGGGTCGCAAAACTTTGGCGCACGGCTTGTTCAAATTCCGGCGGAAAGGGCTGACCCTCGACCAGGGCGCGGATCTTGCCGCCAACTTCGGCCAAGGCCCGGACATCCTCGGTATCAAGTGCGTTGAGCAGCGCATTGATTTTTTTATCCAGCCCGTCATGTGCCAAAAACACCCTAAAAGCGTGGGCTGTGGTGGCAAAGCCGGTAGGCACCCGCACGCCTTGCGGCCCGGTGGGCAGCTGCGAGATCATTTCGCCGAGGCTGGCGTTTTTACCGCCGACCGCCTCGACATCGGTCATCCTCAGGTTTTCAAAGGGTACGACCAGGGCGGCCGGCTCAAAAAGATTGGACATGAAAATACTCCGGGAGATTTAAAAACCGGGACACGGCGCATGCGCGGCGGGCAACCTTGGTGTTGTTCGAAGGGGTCGTGGCGGGGCATGGCTGGAAATATCTGGATAATTGCACCGATTGTAGGGGCCGCATGGCGGACCGCGACCTTCGGACCTTTCACCACCCTGACCAGCACCATGCCCAATCGCACCGTTTTTTTCATCTCTGACGGCACTGGAATCACCGCCGAGACCTTTGGCAATGCCATCATGGCCCAGTTCGAGATGAAGCCGCGCCATGTCCGCCTGCCCTTTATCGACAGCGTGGACAAGGCGCACCAGGCAATCCGCCAGATCAACCACGCGGCCCAGCTGGAAGGCCAGAAACCGATTGTCTTCACCACGCTGGTGAACATGGAAATTCTGGCGGTTCTTAAAGCGCACTGCCACGGCATGCTGCTGGACATGTTTGGCATGTTCGTTGCCCCGCTGGAGATCGAGCTGGGCCTCAAGTCCAACCACCGCGTTGGCCGGTTTTCTGACGCGTCGAAAAGCAAGGAATACGACGACCGCATTGAAGCGATCAACTTTTCGCTGGCGCACGACGACGGCCAGAGCAATAAGGACCTGCAGGGCTCAGACGTGATTTTGGTTGGCGTCAGCCGCAGCGGAAAAACACCGACCTCGCTGTACCTGGCGATGCAGTACGGGCTAAAAGCATCCAATTACCCTTTAATTCCGGAAGACTTCGAGCGGCGTCAGCTGCCGCCGGCGCTGGTGCCGCACCGCCAGAAAATCTTCGGCCTGACCATTGCGCCGGAGCGCCTGAGTCAGATTCGCAACGAAAGAAGGCCCAATTCGGTCTATTCCAGCCTTGCCAATTGCCGTCACGAAATCCACGAAGCCGAAGCGATGATGCGGCGCGAAGGTATTCGCTGGCTCTCCACCACCACCAAGTCAATAGAAGAAATTGCCACGACCATCCTGCAGGAGATCAAGCCGGAACGGCTGGAGTACTGAATGCGCTTTCAGGGTTCGGCTTCTCCAGCGCTCTATTCGCTACGCATTTGATCGCTTCTCGGACTCTGCCCAACGGGTGGTTTCAAGGACAAGTCCAGGCACCCACTCATTGGTAATAGCCTGGATGACGTCAGTTGGAGGATCGCAAGGCGCTGGCGGCAGCCGATCAAGCTGACCTATAGCGCCCCCAGCGCCGCGGTAGCGCAGGCCGGGCTCGAGGCCCGACCAGATGGGGCGCCCGATCATCCCGATCACGAAGCCTCAGGTATGCGGCTTTACATCCCAGTGTTGCAGCACTTTGCCATGTTTGTCCACGCTCTCAAGCAGAACGCGAAAACCCCACAGGCGCGCGACATGCTTGATCACTTCCTGAACCTCCTCCGTGAGCGGCCGGTCGTTGTGGCGTGAATGGCGCAAGGTCAGGGAGCGGTCACCCCGTATATCCACATTCCAGACCTGGATGTTGGGCTCACGGTAATTCAGGTCATGCTGGCGCGACAGTGCTTCGCGCACATGCTGGTAGCCCGCGTCCTCGTGGATCGCTGCAACTTCGAGTTCTTTCTTGGTGGCATCATCCACCACGGCAAAAAGGCGCATCTCGCGCATTAAATGAGGCGAGAGGTACTGCCCGATGAAACTCTCGTCCCTGAAATTCCGCATGGCGTAATCCAGCGTCTTGAGCCAGTCGGAGCCGGCGATGTCAGGGAACCATTGCCGGTCTTCGTCCGTGGGCGTGAGGCAAATGCGCTTGAGGTCGCTGAACATGGCAAAGCCCAGCGCATAGGGGTTGATGCCGGTGTAGGCCGGGTGCGTGACCGGCGGCTGGTAGATGACGTTGGTGTGGGATCGCAAGCTTTCGATCATGAACCCATCGGTCAGCAAACCATCGTCGTACATGGCGTTGAGCAAGGTGTAGTGCCAGAACGTGGCCCAGCCTTCGTTCATGACCTGGGTCTGCCGCTGCGGATAAAAATACTGCGCGATCTTGCGCACGATGCGAACCACTTCGCGCTGCCAGAGTTCCAGAAGGGGGGCGTTTTTCTCGATGAAATAGAGAATGTTTTCCTCCGGCTCCGGCGGAAAGCGGCGGTTGACTTTTTCAGCCTGCTTGTCCGCTGACTTGGGCACAGTGCGCCACAGATCGTTGAGCTGCTGCTGAAGATAGGCCTCGCGGTCCTTGCGCCGCGCTTCCTCCTCCGCCAGCGATGGCTTCTGCGAGCGTCGGTAGCGGTCCACGCCGTGATGCATCAGCGCGTGGCAGGAATCCAGCAACTGCTCGACTGCTTCCCAGCCATGATGCTCTTCGCACTCGGCGATGTAGGCCCGTGCGTACACCAGGTAGTCGATGATCGAGGTGGCATCGGTCCACATCCGGAACAGGTAGTTGCCCTTGAAGAAAGAGTTGTGGCCATAACAAGCGTGGGCCATCACCAGCGCCTGCATCGGCATCGTGTTTTCCTCCATCAGGTAGGCGATGCAGGGATTGGAATTGATCACAATTTCGTAGGCCAGTCCCATCTGGCCACGGCGGTAGCTTTTTTCCGTCGCAATGAATTGTTTTCCGAACGACCAGTGCCGGTAGTTCACCGGCATGCCCACCGCCGCATAGGCATCGATCATCTGCTCGGCCGAGATGACTTCAAGTTGTACCGGGTAAGTGTCCAGCCCGAAGGCGCGGGCCGTTCGCGCGATCTCGGTGTGGTAGGTCTCAATCAGCTCGAACGACCAGTCGGACGGACTGGGCAAGCGCTCACGACGGATCCCGGTTGCAGAAAGATCAGACGCCGGCGAGTTAAAGGGCGCGTGCACCCCGGTTTTCGTCATGCGCTGCCACCTTTCTTGAACAGTTCCCGGAACACCGGATAAATCTCTGCGGGTTCGCTCAGCTTGCGCATGGCGAAGTTTGCATTGGTATCGAGTACCTGGGTGTACTCTTCCCACAGGTTCTGGTCTTCTTCCCCGACTTGCACATAAGCGAAATACCGCGATACCGGCAGCAGCTTGCCAATCAGCAATTCACGGCATTTGGCCGAGTCCTGATGCCAGTTGTCACCATCTGAAGCCTGGGCGCCATAGATGTTCCATTCACCCGGTGGGTAACGCGCCTGAATAATCTGGTGCATCAGCATCAAGGCACTGGATACCACGGTGCCGCCGGTCTCAGTCGACTGGAAGAACTCTTCCTCGGTGACTTCGGCGGCCTGAGTGTGGTGGCGAATGAAGATGACGTCCGTCCTCTCGTAATGCCGCTTCAGGAACAGGTACAGCAGGATGAAAAACCGTTTGGCAATATCCTTGCGCGCCTCGTCCATCGAGCCCGATACATCCATCAGGCAAAACATCGCTGCCTTTGCAGTTGGCAATGGCACCCTGACCCGATTCCGGTAACGCAAATCAAACGGATCAAAAAACGGAATGGTTTTGAGCCGGCGGCGAAGCACTTCAATTTGTACTTTCAGCGCAGAAATCACGGCAGGCAAGCCTGCCGGCTGGCGCATGAGGTCAGCCAGTTGGGCTTCCAGCTCATGCAACTGCCGCCGGGTTTCACCGCCTATCGCAATGCGCCGGCTGAGCGCAACCCGCATCGAACGCACCACATGCAGGTTGGTCGGCGTTCCCTCGGAAATATAACCGGCGCGTCGCGACCTCCATTCCGGCGCATCGGGCAAAAGCTGGGTACGCACCAGGTGAGGCAGCGCAAGGTCGTCGAAGAAGTACTGCATGAACTCCTCACGCGTGATGCGGAACACGAAATCGTCATCGCCGGTACCGTCATTGCTGGCCCCCGGGCCCGCCCCACCGGTTCCACCGCCTTTTGGCCGTTCGATGTGATCGCCGCGCACGTAATCACGGTTGCCGGGATGGACCGTCTCGCGGGTGCCTCCGGTTCCCTGGCCAAATACAGGCTCGGACACGTCGCGCCGCGGCAGCGTAATGTCCTCGCCTTGCTCGATGTCGTGAATGCTGCGGCCTGCCACGGCGCGACGAATGGCCTCCCGGATCTGCTCGCGAAAGCGGCGCAAAAAACGCTCACGGTTGCCAATCGATTTATTCTTTCCCGACAACCGCCGATCAATGACTTGCTGGAGCATGGTGATCCCCGGTCTTATGCAATTGGTGGCCGGCCTGACATGCCACCGGCTTCAGGAACTCTTGCGGACCCGCAGGTACCAGTCACACAACAACCGAACCTGCCGCGTGGTGTAGCCCTTGGTAACCATCCGGTTGACGAAATCCTGGTGTTTCTGCTGCTCGTCAGCACTGGCCTTGGCATTGAATGAGATCACCGGCAGCAGGTCTTCGGTGTTCGAGAACATTTTCTTCTCTATCACGGTCCGCAGCTTTTCATAGCTGGTCCAGGTTGGGTTCTTGCCCGCATTGTTCGCCCGTGCGCGCAGCACGAAGTTGACGATTTCGTTGCGAAAGTCTTTCGGGTTGCTGATGCCCGCGGGTTTTTCAATTTTCTCAAGCTCGGCATTGAGCGCAGAGCGGTCGAAGATTTCTCCGGTATCGGTATCCCGATATTCCTGATCCTGGATCCAGAAGTCGGCGTAGGTGACGTAGCGATCAAAAATGTTCTGGCCATATTCCGAATACGACTCCAGATAGGCGGTCTGGATTTCCTTGCCAATAAACTCGGCATAACGCACGGCCAGGGTTTCCT
Source organism: Polaromonas sp. (assembly GCA_046714915.1). GTDB lineage: Bacteria > Pseudomonadota > Gammaproteobacteria > Burkholderiales > Burkholderiaceae_C > Polaromonas. The sequence goes on from JBKJZS010000310.1 coordinate 6,001, forward strand.
TGATGTAGGCCAGATACTTCTGCTCGGTTTCGGGCGGAAACTGTTCGCGCTCGATCTGCTGCTCCAGCACATACATCAGATGCACCGGATTGGCTGCGATTTCGGTGGAGTCGAAGTTGAACACCTTGGATACGATCTTGAAGGCAAAACGCGTCGAGATGCCGCTCATGCCCTCGTCCACTCCCGCGTAGTCACGGTATTCCTGGTAGCTTTTGGCTTTCGGGTCGGTGTCTTTGAGATTCTCACCGTCATACACCTGCAGCTTGCTGAACAGGCTTGAATTTTCCGGCTCTTTCAGGCGCGTCAGCACGGCAAACTGCGCCATCATCTTCAAGGTGCCGGGCGCGCAGATCGCGTTCAGCAACGAGGAATTTCGGATCAGCTTTTCATAAATCTTGACTTCTTCCGAGACGCGCAGGCAATACGGTACCTTGACGATATAGATACGGTCCAGAAAAGCTTCGTTGTTCCTGTTATTTTTGAAAGCCTTCCATTCGCTTTCGTTGGAATGCGCCATCACGATGCCATCGAAAGGGATGGCGCCAAAACCTTCGGTACCCTTGTAGTTACCTTCCTGCGTGGCGGTGAGCAGCGGATGCAGCACCTTGATCGGAGCCTTGAACATCTCGACAAATTCGAGCAAACCCTGATTGGACAGGCACAGCCCGCCGGAGTAGCTGTAGGCATCCGGATCATCCTGGGCATAGGTTTCCAGTTTGCGGATATCGATCTTGCCCACCAGCGAAGAAATGTCCTGGTTGTTCTCGTCGCCGGGCTCGGTCTTGGCAATTGCGCATTGCTTCAGAATGGAGGGGAAACGCTTGACCACACGGAACTGGCGGATGTCACCGCCGTATTCTTCGAGACGTTTGACGGCCCAAGGCGACATCACCCGCTGCAGGTAACGCGGCGAAATGCCGTACTGCGATTCAAGCACCGGAGCGTCTTCGGCATTGTTAAACAGGCCAAGCGGCGACTCATTGACAGGGGACCCTTTCAACGCATAAAAAGGCACCTGCTCCATCAGCTGTTTGAGTCGCTCGGCGATTGACGACTTGCCGCCACCCACCGGCCCGAGCAAATACAGAATCTGTTTTTTCTCCTCCAGGCCCTGGGCGGCATGACGGAAGTAAGACACCACCTGCTCGATCGGATCTTCCAGACCGTAGAAGTCCCGGAATGCCGGGTAGATCTTGATGACTTTGTTGCCGAACAGGCGGGATAGGCGTTGATCATGCCGGGTGTCTAGCCGTTCGGGCTCACCAACGGCGGCAAGAATTCGTTCAGCCGCGGTCGCATAAACAAGCGGGTCCTGCTTGCAGGCGTCGAGGTATTCCTCGATGGACAGTTCCGTCTCCCGCGTTTGCTCGTAACGCGCCAGAAAATTGCGAACGACATCCATAGGACCTCCTGTATACGCGACAACTGAAAAACGTCCGACCGTGGCGAAGAGTCACTCCAGTTTACCGCGCAATGACCGAACATTTACTTCGCGTTTTGGTGTCTGGTAGATTGCAGGCCCAGAATAAAGTTCCGGTAGAAAAAACCTCTCGCCGTCCTCATTTTTTCAACCACATTCAACTCATCAACGCTTCAACCTGCGCGATGGAAGACAACTCTGTTGCTCTATTTGCTCGACCGGTCTTGCGGATGCCGGGCGACTGTTTTGCGTGCGGTGGGAGTTTTGTTCGGCAGCCCAATGCCGGATTCGCTGCACAGCCCACGGATGCGGTTGATGCAGACGGTGCTGTCTTTGCCCCGCCGGTGGCGAACGCCGTCGAGCACGGCTGGCCCTGGGTCTCCTTGCTTTCGAAGGTCACGAAGCACCTGCTGGGCGTGTAATCACACCGACGAACTGCGCATGCGTTTGCCCTGAAGTTTCATGGTCGATGGACCTGTTGCGCCCGATTTGCTACACTTTTAATAGCTGATTACGCAATAAAGACGGAGATTACCGGTTAATTTGACATACAAATGCGTTGAAAATACCCTTAAGCCGCCTCTTGCACTGCACCGTGCGCGAGTGACATCACGTCGCGCGGGTGCAGGGTCCTGAGCTTGTGGTCACTCCAGACCTGGCGCCAGCGGCGCGCACCCGGCAGTCCGTGGCGCAAGCCCAGCATGTGGCGCGCGATGGCACTCCATGGCGTGCCGTGCTCCGCCGCTTCCCGCGCCATGTAGGCCACCATCTGTTCTTCGATTGTTTCGCGGGTCAGCCCTGAAGGCGCAGCGCCAAAGAAGTCAGCGTCCCAGGACGCCAGCCACCAGGGGTTGTGATAGGCCTCACGGCCGACCATCACGCCGTCGAGTTGTTGCAACTGACCCGCCACCTGTTCGTCGGTGGTGAAGCCGCCGTTGATGGCGATGCGGAGGTCCGGAAATTCGCGCTTGAGCCGGTGGACGAATTCATAGCGCAGCGGTGGCAACTCGCGGTTTTCCTTCGGGCTCAGGCCTTTGAGCCACGCGGATCTGGCATGCACGATGAAGACCCTGCAACCTGCTTCACTGACGGCGCCAACAAAGTCCCGTACAAACTCGTAAGTTTCAGACTTGTCAACTCCAATGCGGTGCTTGACTGTCACCGGCACGCTGACCACATCCAGCATGGCCTTGACACCGTCGGCCACAATTTGGGGCTCGGCCATCAGGCAGGCGCCGAAGGCACCGCGCTGCACACGCTCGCTGGGGCAGCCGCAGTTGAGGTTGATTTCGTCATAACCCCACTGCACGCCCAGCCTGGCGCAGTGGGCGAGGTCGAGCGGCTCGCTGCCGCCCAGCTGCAACGCCACCGGGTGTTCTTCGGCGTTGAAGCGCAGGTGTCGCGCCACGTCGCCATGCATCAGCGCGCCGGTCGTCACCATCTCGGTGTACAGCAGGGCCTGACGCGATAGCAGGCGATGGAAGTAGCGGCAATGCCTGTCCGTCCAGTCCATCATGGGGGCGACGGATAGGATTTTCCCTGGGTTTTTCAAGAATTCAAGGGTGTCACTCATTGGCGCTAGTTTCTCATAGAGGCTGCGTTCCAAGCTCGCCTAACCACCCCAGCCCCCAGCGCTGGTCGGTGCGGAGGCGTGCCTACCCCCCACGAAACGTTTGCAGGCCCACCGTCGTTAAATTGCCGCACAAAAGGTGTAGGACAGGCGCGCAAAGAGGACACAGAGGGTAGCCACTGGTCCCGCGCAAACGGCAAGCCGGATAATATGATTCAAGCCGCTGAACCACAGGCAGCACCCAACTCAAACCCATGAAATGACACTCCCCATGCGGATGACTGACTCACCCAGCGTTGCAGTAAATGCCCTGGCGCCCGCTCAGCAGATGCGTCGCCTGCGTAGCAGCGCGCGCCTGGCCGCCGCCTTGCTTCTGGCAATGCTTGCGGCCTGTGCATCGGTGCCCATGCCACCATGGCCCTCAGAGGCTTCCAAAGCCCTACCAACGGCGACGCCGGGCGTCGTCGGGCCAGCCGTGGCGGCCCCGGTGGCGCAACCCATTCCCGTCCGGCCGGGCGTGGTCATTCCGGGCGGAACACTTCCTGCCGCAGCACCAGCCGCAGCACCAGCACCCTATAGCGCCGCCGTGGCCGCCCGCTTTCCCGCGTCGTCCGTTGTTTACAGCACCCCCGGCCTGCAGGAGGGGCGCAGCAGCTTCACCTCCAACGCGGAAATCCAGAGCTGGCTGCGCGACCTCGCCGCATCGGCGGCGCGTTCAAACCGCCTGAAAGCCGCCGTGCTGTCCATCGGCCAGTCGCAGCGCGGGGAGGCGCTTGAGGCGCTGGTGCTGACGCGCGCGCCAGGCACCGACGCTGCCTCTTTGATCGCCTCGGGGCGCCCCACCGTTCTGCTGATAGGCCAGCAGCATGGCGACGAGCCGGCTGGCAGCGAGGCGTTGCTGGTGATCGCGCGCGAGCTCGCTCAAGGCCTGTTGCAGCCCGTGTTGGATCGCATCAACGTCATCATCGTGCCGCGTGCCAACCCCGACGGCTCGGCCACCGGGCAGCGCGTGACTAGCGGCGGACTGGACATGAACCGCGATCATTTGCTGCTCAACACCCCCGAAGCACGCGCTCTTGCCAGACTATCGCGCGACTACCACCCGACCGTCGTGGTCGATGCCCACGAGTACGTCGTCGTCGGCCGCTTTTTGCAAAAGTTCGACGCCGTGCAAAAGTACGACGCGCTGCTGCAGTACGCCACCACGGCCAACATCCCTGAGTTTTTGACCAAAGCTGCTGAAGAGTGGTACCGCCGCCCGTTGCTGGCGGCCCTCAAAGCACAGGGACTCAGCGTCGAGTGGTACTACACCACATCGGCGGACCTGGCTGACAAGAAGATCTCCATGGGCGGCACCCAGCCTGACACCGGACGCAATGTCAATGGCCTGAAAAACTCCGTCAGCCTGCTGATTGAAACCCGCGGCGTGGGTATCGGCCGCTTGCACATCCAGCGCCGCGTGCACACCCACGTGAGCGCCATCAGCAGCGTGCTGGCGAGTACCGCCCAGCGCGCCAACGAGTTGGGCCAGCTGCAGCCCTATATTGAAAAAGAGCTGAGCGCACAGGCCTGCAAAGACGAAGCCGTTGTTGAAGCCGGCCCGACTGCGGCCCAATACGATCTGATCATGCTCGACCCGGTTACCGGCGCTGACAAAACGTTGAAGGTGGAGTGGAGCTCAGCCCTGGCGCTGCGCAAAATCAAGGCGCGCGTGCGCCCCTGCGGCTACTGGCTGTCGGCGGCCTCAAAAGCCGCGGTGGAACGGCTGCGCCTGCACGGCGTCCAGGTGCTGCGGGTGAGTGAACCTGGATCCATGCTGGGCGACATCTACCGCGAAACAACGCGTTCAGCCGGTGTGCGGCAAGACGTGCGGGGAGCCATAGCCGATGCCGGACAGATCGTGAAAATCGAAGTTGCGCTGGTGCGCGGCGTCATCGATACCCCGCCCGGCAGTTATTACGTGCCTTTGAACCAGCCGCTGGCCAACTTGGTGATTGCCGCGCTGGAGCCCGACACGCAGAGCAGCTATTTTGCGAACCAGCTGCTGGAAAGTCTGGCAAGCAGCGCCCGCGTGATGTCGGAGCCCACAGTCAAAGCCGAAGAGTTGCCTTGAGGCACAGGGGCGATCTGCCGTCTGCCTGATAGCCTCCCCATGCACTGGGTTTCTAACCGCTCGCTCCCCTTGACGCCAAATGCACTACATCCTACAAAAAATGGCTGTGCCGGCTGACAGCAGAACTTTGGGCCCCGCAGCTTAATAACTGGTGAGCGCACGCAGCTACCACCAAGGATGCCCCATGAAAAACTTTGAACTTACCCGGAAAATGCAGACCATGAGCGGCGTGTTCTACCCCACCGGATATGCTTTCGTCATGTTTGCGCAAGCCGAGCAGGCCGAGCAGGCCGCCCGTGATCTGGAAGCTGCGGGTTTCGACAGCCAGAAAATTATGCTGCTGACTCCGGAAACTATTCTTGCTGAAATCGGCAAAGTCCATGGTGAGTCGGATCTGGCGCTGCCCTCGGTAGGCACCGAGGCCGCAACGGTCAATAAGTATATTGATCTCGCCCGCCAAGGCCACCATGCGGTGATGGTGCATGCGCCTTCGGACAAGGAGACGGAACGCGTGACAGCCGCGTTGCGACACCTGAATTTTTCCTATGGGCAGAAATACCACCTGCTGGCGATTGAAGATCTGGATTAAGCCCCAGGGCTTCACCTGGAATAAGTCCCGGGGCTTCACTTATCACGGCGGTGAAAGCTCAGTGCATTCGCCAAGTGGCACCGACGCCCTGGAAGACTTTGCATGCTGTGCAATTGATAGCTGTCGGCAGATGCAGCCGAAGGGTGGTTTCAAATCTGAAGTGCAGCACCTTAATCAATCAAGGTGTTGAGATTTGATCTAAACCTGCAGCCCTGTCAGTTGAAACTAAAAATGTCCGTCAGCCAGGAAAATGACGGACTCCCCAGCCTTTACGTGGGTACGGCTGGGGGGAGCAGGTCGTTCAATCGATCTTTAAAACCTGGGGTCAAACTGCAGGTATCGGCCGCTGGACGTGAGCCCTGACAAAAACGCCCACACGGTGGGCTTTTTTGTTGCCGGAAATTCGCTTTAAACGTTTTTGAAGGCTGTCAGTTCACCATAACCAGTTTGCCTTTTACACCGCGCGAGCCCATGTGGGCGTAAGCGGCCTTGAGTTGGGCCATGGGCATGGTGCGGTCGATAACGGGTTTGATTTTGCCCTGTGCATACCACTGTGCCAGCTCGGCCAACGCGGCGGCGCTGGCCTTGGGCTCCTGTTTGGCAAAACCACCCCAGAACACACCGACGATGGATGCGCCCTTGAGCAGCGTCAGGTTCAGCGGCAGCGACGGGATGGGGCCAGACGCAAAGCCCACAACGAGATAACGGCCGCGCCAGGCGATGGATCGGAAGGCGGGTTCCGCAAACTCACCGCCTACGGGGTCATAAATCACGTCCGGGCCTTTGCCATCGGTCAGGGCCTTGATGGCTTCGCGCAGGTTTTCGGTGCTGTAGTTGATGGTGGCATCGGCGCCAATCGATCGGCAGAGCGCACATTTCTCATCGGTGGAGGCGGCGGCGATCACCTTCGCGCCCAGGGCCTTGGCAATCTGGATGGCAGAGGTGCCGACGCCGCCGGCAGCGCCCAGCACCAGCACGGTTTCGCCAGCCCTGAGTTGCGCGCGGTCCACCAGCGCATGGTGCGAGGTCGCGTAAATCATGATGAAGGCCGCCGCATCGACGTAGGAAAAGCCGGGAGGCAGCGGCATGCACAGCGCAGCGGGCGCGATGGTGTGGGTGGCAAAGCCGCCGGTTCCCGACAGGCAGGCGACGTTCTGGCCGACCTGCAGGTGCGTGACGCCCTCGCCGACAGCCTGCACCACGCCAGCGTATTCAGAGCCGGGCACAAAAGGCAACGGCGGCTTGATCTGGTACTTGTTCTGGACGATCAGAAGGTCTGGAAAATTCAGGCTGGCGGCCTTGATTTCGATCAGCACTTCGCCGGCCTTGGGTTCGGGGGTGGGCAGCTCTTTCCAGCTCAGGGCGTCAACGCCGGTGGGGTTTTCACAAAGCCAGGCATGCATGAGGGTCTCCGTTGGGGGTCATCACGGCGCAAAGCCCCAAAACATTTTCCGGCGGGCTGCCCCTGGGAAAAATACCCCCTCTAGGGGGCAGAGCCTTACACGCAGTGAAAAACCTGGGGGTTATGGTGGAACCTGCATCATAGGCAGGTTCGGCGGGCAAATAGAAGGGGTAGATGAGCGCTTTGTCACTCTTGAGACCGTAGAATCAATTTATGAAAATTCTGATTTGTAACGACGATGGTTACCAAGCCTCCGGCATCATCGCCCTGTATGAAGCGCTGAAGGACATTGCCGATGTGGAGGTGGTCGCGCCCGAGCAGAACAACAGTGCCAAATCGAATGCGCTGACCCTGCATTCGCCGATGTATGTGCAAACGGCGGCCAATGGTTTTCGCTACATCAATGGCACGCCGGCAGATTGTGTCCACATTGCGCTGACCGGTTTGCTCGGCTACCGGCCTGACCTGGTGGTCTCCGGCATCAACAATGGCGCCAACATGGGCGACGACACCATTTATTCCGGCACCGTGGGCGCGGCCATGGAGGGTTATCTGTTCGGTATCCCCTCGATTGCATTTTCGCAAACCGAAAAAGGCTGGGGCCATATTGCGGTGGCAGGTCAGCGGGCGCGCGCTCTGGTGCGGCAGCTCATGCCGTCGCTGGAAACCGTTGCCGAAGGCGCCCAGCCGACGCTGGCGCCCTGGCTGCTCAACGTTAATATTCCGAACCTGCCCGATGAGCAGATCCACGGCTTCAAGGTGTGCCGACTGGGTCGGCGGCATGCCGCTGAAAGAGTCATCATGCAGACCAGTCCGCGGGGCGAGACCATGTACTGGATTGGTGGCGCGGGCCCGGCCAAGGAGGAGGGCGAGGGCACCGATTTTCATGCAACCCAGCACCGATTTATCTCGATCACGCCGCTGCAGGTGGACTTGACTGACCATGAGCGTCTGCCCTACTGGGTGCAGACTGCGGCAAAATTGACTCACGGGACGCAAGCCGGCGCATGAAAACCACGCCTAAGTGGTCGTTTAACCCCACCGTCAGAGCAGCCACGCTACCCGGGGTTGCCGCCGCCAAGCGGCCCGGCTTCCCGGTCCGCCTCGAGCCTGATGCCGGCACCCCATCTGCTACAAAAAAAGTAGCTGAACGCGCTCATCCGGAAAGGGATACAGGGCTTATTGATTCAAAAATGCAGGCCAAAGCAACACTTCCCAGCGGCGTCGGGCTGGACTCGCAAGCGGTGCGGATGCGGATGGTGCACAAACTCGCCGCCCAAGGTATCTCGGACGCGCAGGTGCTGGCCGCCATGGGCCGGGTGGAGCGCCATCGATTTGTCGATACGGCGCTGGTGAACCAGGCCTACGAAGACACCAGTTTGCCAATTGGTCTGGGCCAAACCATCTCCAAGCCCAATGTGGTGGCGCGCATGCTCGAGCTCTTGCGGCAGGGCAGTGCCTGCGGGCCGGGCCGGGGTGCGGACCGAGCCATCCTGATGGGGCGGGTTTTGGAGATTGGCACCGGCTGCGGCTACCAGGCCGCGGTGCTGGACCAGCTGGCCAGCGAGGTCTACAGCATTGAACGCCTGCGTGGCCTGCATGACAAGGCACGCGAGAACCTGCGCCCCTTGCGCCTGGCCAATGTGCACTTGCTGTTCGGCGACGGCATGGCAGGTTATGCCAAAGGCGCGCCCTATGCGGGCATTATTGCGGCCGCCGGGGGCGAGGCGATTCCTCCGGCCTGGATTGAGCAGCTCGCCGTCGGCGGGCGTCTGGTGGCGCCCATGCAGATGGCCAGCGGTTCCCAGGCACTGGTGGTGCTCGACAAGACGGCGCGGGGTGTTACGCAGACCGTTCTGGAAGCAGTTCACTTTGTACCTTTAAAATCGGGAACAAGCTGAGCACGCATGAACCGAAGTCCGTCCGTGGTGTCAATCCACGCAGCGCTTACTCGCAACAGTTGCAATAGGTGAACAAATCAATGAATGAAAAAGCAGGACGAGCCATGGCAGCGCCTTCCAATCCGGCGTCTGAAGGGCCTCGCCCCGGAAAAAGGGCGGGCAACAGGCTCATGGCCTGCTTTCTGTGCGCTGCCGTTTTGCTGGTCTCGGCTTGCGGCACCCAGGGCCCAAACCGTGCGCCGGTCGAAGACCGCAGCACCGGCATGTCGCGCCCCGTGGCCGTTGCGGTGGATACGGCTGGCGTCAAGCTGCTGCCCGGTGCTGAGAATGCCGGCAAGCCCGGTTACTACACCATCAAACCCGGCGACACGCTGATTCGCATCGGGCTGGATACTGGCCAGAACTGGCGAGATATCGGACGCTGGAACAACCTTGAAAATCCCAACCTGATCGAAGTCGGCCAAGTGCTGCGCGTGGTGCCGCCGGTCGAGACTGCGGCGGTGGTGACGCGTCCGGTGAGTTCGGCCTCCGTCGCATCCACCACACCGACCACGTCCACCTCCGCGGCGGGCACCACCGCGCCGGCACAGGCCGCCAGCGCGCCGGCACCGGTCGCCAGCGCGGCCAAACCGGCGTCAACGCCTCCTCCTCCAGCGTCCAGCTCGGGCGGCGAAGAAGACATCGCCTGGATCTGGCCCGCGCAAGGCGCGGTACTGGCCGGCTTTGATGAGGCCAAGAACAAGGGCCTGGACATCGCGGGCAAAGCCGGCGACACCGTGATGGCCTCTGCCGACGGCCGCGTGGTGTATTCCGGAGCCGGCCTGCGCGGCTATGGCAATCTGATCATCCTCAAGCACAACAATACCTTTTTGACCGCTTACGCCCACAACCAGACCTTGCTGGTCAAGGAAGACCAGATGGTGCGCAAAGGCCAGAAAATTGCCGAGATGGGCGACAGCGACGCCGACCGGGTGAAGCTGCATTTCGAAATCCGCCGCCAGGGCAAGCCGGTGGACCCGGCGAAATTCCTGCCGGCCAAATAAGCGCGCGCTGCTGCGCGGTTCAAGGCGAGTCCTGCGGTGCCTGACTCCCCAGTTGTTGTTGAGCCGGGTTGCTGTTTCGGTACGCTGGCGGCAAGCGTCCTTTCATGAAAGTCTGACCCATGGCCTGGCCTGTTCTGGTATTTGACATTGAGTCCATTCCCGATGTGGCGGGCCTGCGCGCCTTGCGTGGGGACAGCGCCGAGAAAAGCGACGCCGAGGTTTACGCGGCCTACATCGCCGAACGGCAGGCCAAAGGCCAGAGCGATTTCATGCCGCTGCATCTGCAGCGCATTTTGGTGATCAGCTGCATGTTCCGCAACGCGGAGGGGCTGCGCATGCATTCCTTTGTCGACCGGGACGGCGCCTCGGAAGGCAAGGTCATCCAGACTTTTTTCAACGCGGTGGAAAAACACGTGCCGCAGCTGGTCAGCTGGAACGGCGGCGGTTTTGACCTGCCAGTGCTGCATTACCGTGGCCTCAAGCATGGCGTGGTTGCCAGCAAGTACTGGGACATGGGCGAAGGCGGCGACCGCGACAGCCGCGAGTTCAAGTGGAACAACTTCATCAGCCGCTACCACATGCGTCACCTTGACCTGATGGATTTGCTCGCCATGTACCAGCCCAAGAACAACGCTCCTCTGGACGCCATGGCCAAGCTCTGCGGTTTCCCCGGCAAGTTGGGTATGGACGGCTCGGCCGTCTACCCGGCCTACCTCGCGGGAAAAACCGACGAGATCCGCCGCTACTGCGAAACCGACGTGATGAACACCTATTTGCTTTACTGCCGCTTCCAGAAGATGCGCGGCGGTTTGCTCGAAGCCGAGTACGAGCAGGAGATGGCGCTGGTCAAACAGACGCTGGGCAACCTCGCGCCCGACGACGCCCATTGGGACGAGTACCTGAAGGCGTGGAACTGACAGTCTGCACTTTGAGGCATTAAATCGGCCTCTGACCCTTGATGGACGGGTAAAGGAAGCTATTTATTTCATAGCAAATGTTGTCTCCAGCAGGTCGCGCAGCCCGTGCGGCTGCTGCTACATCTCGTCGTAGCCGCGGCCCCTGAATTCCAGCAAATCCAGCCCGTGGCCGAAAGGGTCGGCCAGCCCGGCAATCCGACCCCAGACACGGTCGGCGACCGGCATTTCCAGCACGGCGCCGTGCTGTTGCAGCCGGGCGACCGCGCCATCAATGTCCTCAACCACGAAGTCAAGGTGCACCGGCGTCCAGTGGCGCTGGTAGTTGCGTGTGCTGGTGTTGCCGGCGATGGGGTGGGTTCCTGCGGCATCGAGCAGCAGGTCAATCGGGCTGCCGGCACCGAGGATTTCAACAAAATCGCTGTGGAAGCGGCGGCCCAGTTGCAGCCCCAGGCCCTCGGTATAAAAGGCGATGGCGCGCTCCATGTCGTCAACGTCAATGCAGATTCGCAATTCCATGAGCCACTCCTTGGGTGCCGTTCCGAAAAATGGTACCCCAGCCTGAGACAATTGGGGATGACCGAAAAAAACCAGGGAAAGCCGACCCTCGCACCTGCCGATTACCCACCTGATGTGCTGACGGTGGAGTCGCTCGACATTGAAGCCCAGGGCATTGCGCACCGGGCCGATGGCAAGGTCGTGTTCATTGAAGGGGCGCTTCCTTTCGAGCAGGTCACCGCCAACGTCTACCGCAAAAAAAGCAGCTTTGAAAAAGCCATGGTGATGGTGATTCACCGCGAGTCCTCGCAGCGCGTGCGCCCGCAGTGCCCGCACTTCGGCCTGCACACCGGTGCCTGCGGCGGCTGCAAGATGCAGCACCTGCACGTGGGTGCGCAGGTCGCTGTCAAGCAGCGCGTAATGGAGGACAACCTCTGGCACATCGGCAAACTCAAGGCCGAAAACATACTCAGGCCGATTGAAGGCCCGGCCTGGGGCTACCGCTACCGTGCCCGCCTGTCGGTGCGTTATGTGCGCAAAAAAGGTGTGGTTCTGGTGGGTTTTCACGAGCGAAAAAGCGGCTATGTCGCCGACATGAGCGAGTGCCATGTCTTGCCCAAACATGTGAGCGACCTGCTGCTCCCGCTGCGCGGCCTGATTGGCAGTATGGAGGCCAAAGAGACCATTCCGCAGATCGAGCTGGCGTGCGGCGATGAGGTCACGGCCCTGGTGCTGCGCCACATGGCGCCGCTCTCTGGGGGCGACCTGAACCGGCTGCGCGCCTTTGCAGCGGCCCACCCGGGCCTGCAATGGTGGCTGCAGCCGGGCGGGCTGGAGACCGTCAAGCTACTCGACGAGCCCGCTGGGCTAACGCAGCAGCTCGCTTATGGCCTGCCCGAGTACGGCATCACCATGCCTTTCAGGCCGACCGACTTTACCCAGGTCAACCCGCACATCAATCAGGTGCTGGTGTCGCGCGCGTTGCGCCTGCTCGACGTGCAGCCGCAGGAGCGGGTGATTGACTGGTTCTGCGGCCTGGGTAACTTCACCTTGCCGCTGGCGACGCGTGCGCGTGAGGTGCTGGGCATTGAAGGCAGTGAAGTGCTGATCGCCCGGTCCCGCGAAAACTATGAGTTAAACAAGGCTTCAGCCCTGAAGAATCGGTCGCTTGCAGCTATTAAATTTGTAGCGAGAAACCTGTTCGAGATGACGCCGGGCTTGCTGGCCAAAGACGGCGCGGCCGACAAATGGCTGGTCGATCCGCCGCGTGAAGGTGCGTATGAGTTGTTCAAATCCCTGGCCGCACTGCAACAGCAAATCGTCACCGGCGTGCCCTGCGACGACGGCGGACAGCAGCAGAGCCTGGTACTTGGCGACTGGACGCCACCGAAACGCATCGTGTATGTCAGCTGCAACCCAGCCACCTTGGCGCGCGATGCGGGCGTGCTGGTGGAGGGCTGCGGTTACCGCTGCACGGCGGCCGGTGTGGTCAACATGTTCCCGCATACCGCGCATGTGGAGTCGATCGCGGTGTTTGAGTTGCTACCCACGGTCGCTCCCAACGCCCAGACTTAATCCCGTTCGCCACCCATGCCCAGCAAGGCCAGCAGGGCCTGGAACACGTTGAAGACGTCCAGGTACAGCGCCAGGGTGGCAGTGATGTAGTTGGTTTCGCCGCCGTCAATGATTTGCTTGAGGTCATAGAGCATGTAAGCGCTGAAAATGCCGATCACCGCCACCGAGATGGCCATCATGCCGGCCGTGGAGCCGACAAAGACATTGATGATGGCGCCGACCATCACCACCAGCGCGCCGACAAACAGCCATTTGCCCATGCCCGAAATGTCGCGCTTGATGACGCTGGCCAGCGTAGCCATGACAAAAAACACGCCGGCCGTGCCGCCCATGGCGGTCATGATCAACTCCGAGCCATTTTTGAAACCCAAAATCAGGCCGATCATGCGCGAGAGCATCGGGCCCATGAAAAAGGTGAAGGCCAGCAGCACCGGCACACCGGCGGCCGAGTTTTTGGTCTTTTCAATGGCGTACAGGAAGGCGAAAGCACCCCCGAGGAACACGATCAGTCCCAAGCCGCCGCTGAGAGACGCGGTAATGCCGGTGGTCACGCCCACCCAAGCGCCCAGCACCGTGGGCAACAGGCTCAGCGCCAGCAGCCAGTAGGTGTTGCGCAAAACCCGGTTGCGCTGTTCGGCGGAGGCAACATAGCCGCGGTTCAGTGTCTGAACATTGTCATTCATGAAAATCTCTCCATTGGGCCAGCATATGCCGGCAAGCTTATTTTAGGGTGCTTGATGCTTTTTTCAAGCTATGACCCTGCGCACTGCTAACTTTTGGTCAAGGTTCTACATGCGCAGAAGTAGGCAATTGGGTGAAATAAGGCCGGCAAACTTGCGTATGCTTGCGTCTTTGCTCAACCATTCTGGAAAACCATGAAATCAAAAACAGTGCTGGAATTTGCCGACGTTCAGGCGATCGCAGCGGCTGCAGAGGCAGAAGCCGTTAAAAACAGCTGGGCGGTGACTATTGCCATCGTCGATGATGGCGGTCATTTGCTGCATCTGCAGCGCCTAGAGGGTGCTGCGCCCATTTCTGCCCATATTGCACCGGCGAAAGCCAACACGGCCGCTATGGGCCGGCGTGAAAGCAAAATTTACGAAGACATGATCAATGGCGGCCGTTTCTCTTTCCTTAGCGCGCCCGACTTCAAGGGCTTGCTTGAAGGCGGCGTGCCTATCCTGAAAGACGGGCAGTGTCTGGGCGCGGTGGGCGTCAGTGGTGTGAAATCCAGCGAAGATGCGCAGATCGCGCGGGCCGGCATGGCGGCGATAGGGTTGTAAGCGGTCCACCCTGCAGCGTGAGCGACAAATTCTCGATGAGGTTCTACCCGATGCCGCCACGGGTGGCGTGGTGATCATTCCCCGAATCAAACCAGCCATCGAAGCCAAGCTGGGAAAGACCTTGGCGCTGTCCAGC
>JBKJZS010000311.1:0-8786 GCA_046714915.1 Polaromonas sp.
CACTCATCTGCCACCTGGCCAGCTCAGCCGGGTACACGCCGTGTTCGCGGCACCAGGCACCTTTGCTGACCTGGTCCATGGCAGCCGTTGTCAACACGGCATCAAACCGGGCCGCCGCAGTCCAGGCCCGCCCTCGGGCGGGCCTGGACTGCGCATCTTCACGCCAGCGCTGTAGCGTTCCTGCTCCTATGCCCACCTCGCTGGCTACCAACTCCACTGCCGCGCTTTCAGGCGGCAACAACCGCGCTACCGCTCTGTTCTTGAATGCTTGTCCGTATCGTGCCACTTCTTTCCTTCATCGCCGCCCCCAGGTTCTTGGTTCTATTGGGGGGCGACAACTATTGTGACGCGGGGGGTAAAGCAGGGGATGTTCTGCCAGGAATGGACTCGGGTTGTCAGGTCACACGAAAAGGGTTGCCGATAAAAATCGCCTAAAACGCAATCCAGGTGTCCCGGCTTGCGACCCTTGACACTGTGAATGCGCCTGGGTTGGGAGATGATGGCAAACGTGCGGCGGCCTTTGAAGTTTTTTTCGTTTCGACGATTTCAGACATCCCCCGCGATGATCGTGACCGCGAATAGCGGCCCGTCGCTACTCAGGTTGCCGCGCGAAGCGCGGTTGCCGAACGCCGTCAACCAGCACCTCTTCATTGAACATTCCGGCAGGGCGTACCCATAAGCCTTTTTCGCCGTACAGTGCGCGGTACAAGGTCATGGCCTCCAGACTCTCGCTGTGGCGGACCGTGCCGACTACTTCATACAGCATGCCTTTGTAGTGGCGGTACAAGCCGGGCGGAGTAATAATCAGCGGGGGCAATGTTTCAGACATGGTTGATCGGAGCTAAAAAAAGCGTAGTGGGACAATAGCGGGCTATGCATCCTAAAGCCTTACTCGACAGTTGTTCCGAGCTTCTCAAGCAGGTTCTCAAATTTGATCACCCCGCCGACATGGTGGTGTCGCGCTATTTTCGCGAGCAGCGACTGGGGCCGCGCGAGCGGGCTACGTTGGCGGAAACGGTGTACGGTGTATTGCGGAAAAAATCGCTCTACACCTACCTGGCCCAACATGGCAGCGGCCCGCCGGAGCGACGTCTGGCAATTTTGGGTTTTGCAGCAGAGCGTGATTTTCTTTTAAGTGCGCTGACCGAGCCGGAAAAAGACTGGCTGGCCCGCTGTGACCAGGTCAAACCATCCGACTTGCTGGAGTTACACCGTCACAACCTGCCCCAGTGGCTGGTCGAGCCCCTCAAGGAGCAACTCGGTGATGACTTCTGGCCGCTGGTTGAAAGCCTCAATGCCCCCGCAGGGCTGGACCTGCGCGTCAATACCTTGAAGGAAAAACGGGCGGAGGTCCAGAAAGAGCTGGCAAAAGCCGCACTTAAAACAGTCGCAACGCCGTATTCTCCCTGGGGTCTGCGACTTGCGGGCAAGCCGCCGCTCAACAAGCTTGAAGCCTTCACCCGCGGCGCCATTGAAGTGCAGGATGAAGGCTCGCAACTGCTGGCGCTGCTGGTCGATGCCAAACGCGGCGAGATGGTGGTGGATTTCTGTGCCGGCGCCGGCGGCAAGACCCTGGCCCTGGGTGCCAGCATGCGCAACACCGGTCGTCTCTATGCGTTTGACACCTCGGGCCACCGGCTCGACGCCCTCAAGCCGCGGCTGGCGCGCAGCGGCTTGTCCAATGTCCACCCTGTGGCCATTGCACATGAACGCGATGAGCGCATCAAGCGCCTGGCCGGCAAAATTGACCGGGTGCTGGTGGATGCGCCGTGTTCTGGTCTGGGCACCTTGCGGCGCAATCCTGATCTGAAGTGGCGGCAAAGCCCCAAATCCGTTGAAGAGCTAACGGCCAAGCAAGCGGCCATTTTGCAAAGTGCTGCGCGCTTGCTCAAGCCGGGGGGGCGCCTGGTTTATGCCACTTGCAGCGTTTTGCGCGAGGAAAATGAAGCCATTGCCGAGGCTTTCAGCGTAGCCAATAAAGAATTCACCCTCCTTGAATCAAGCGCCTTGTTGACCCATCTAGGGGTTGAGGGCGCGGAAAAGCTCTGCAGTGGCCCTTACCTGCGTCTCTGGCCTTACCGGCACCAGACTGACGGGTTTTTTGCGGCGGTATGGGAGAAAAATTGACGCGTTTGGCTGAAAATGAGGGGGGAACAGGCGTAGCTGCTGATTGGTCCACAATTATTCGACGAATTCGTCTCGGTCAGGCGCCACATTAAAACTTGGTTTTCCCGACCTATCCGTTACAATATCGGGTTGTCTGATGCAGCCCGGAGACAAATTTTAGGTGGGCGGCTGGTGCAATTGTTTAAAGGACTTTCATGATCTTTTTTGATGCCGCCATTGACTGGCTGGCTCACGGGCTGGTAGCCGCCAGCTGGTGGCAAATCGTGCTGTTCACTTTGGTGACGACTCACATCACCATTGCCAGCGTGACAATTTATCTGCATCGCCATCAAGCGCATCGCGCGATGGATCTGCACGCCCTTCCCGCGCATTTTTTCCGGTTCTGGTTGTGGCTGGGCACTGGCCAGGTCACCAAGGAGTGGGTTTCGGTTCACCGCAAGCACCACGCCAAGTGCGAAACCGCCGAAGATCCGCATAGCCCGCAAACGCGTGGCATTAAAACCGTGTTCTGGAAAGGCGCCGAGTTGTACCGGGCTGAAACCAAAAACATGGACACGATGGCCAAGTTTGGCCATGGCACGCCCAACGACTGGCTGGAGCGCAACCTTTACACCCGCTACAGCTGGCAAGGCGTTGGCCTGATGATGATCATTGACTTGGCGCTGTTTGGCGCAGCGGGTCTGGCAGTCTGGGCGGTACAAATGGCGTGGATTCCCATCACCGCCGCCGGCATCGTCAATGGCATCGGCCATTACTGGGGCTATCGCAATTTCGAGGCGCCTGACGCAAGCACCAACATTTCACCGTGGGGAATCATGATTGGCGGCGAAGAGTTGCACAACAACCACCACACTTATCCGACGTCCGCCAAGTTTTCTGTAAAGCCTTATGAATTCGACATCGGCTGGGCTTACATCCGCGCCTTGGAAAAAATGGGGCTGGCCACCGTCAAGAAGGTCCCTCCCAAGCTTCTGCTCGGAGATATCCAGCCGGTTGCGGACGAAAAAACATTGGAAGCCCTGATTGCCCACCGCTACGAAGTGATGGCCGGATTTGCGCGTGAGCTGCGCCGCGCCGGCAAAGTTGAAATTGAAGCGTTAAAGGCCCGCAAGGCTGACATTTCGGTGCTTCAGGCTGCCAACCGCTGGTTGCATCGCGACGACGACAAAGTCCCGGCCGCCGCCAAGCCGCAACTGGCCCAGGCCCGCGCCGATCATCCGGTGCTGGACAAAATGGTCACCATGCGCGAAGAGTTGCGACAGATGTGGCTTTCCACGTCGGCGTCCCGCGAACAGCTGGCTGCGGATTTGCAGGCCTGGTGTCGCCGCGCCGAAGGAAGCGGCATTGCTGCGTTGCAAGAGTTTTCGATGAAGCTGCGCGCCGCGCGCGCTTAAAGCTGCACAGCCCGCCGCTACAGACTGATTGTCCTGCAGGCCGCATCAGCGTTGTGCTGATGCGGCTTTTTTATGCTGTGCCTGGAGTGGGCGCCACGACAAGGGTCTGCCAGGATCCTGGTCTCCCCGAGCCTCGGCCGGGTTCAAGGTAGGAGCTACCTGGTTTGGCATGAGACCGTGCGTCACGTCGGAATTTGGCGGCGTGGGCTCTGATCAGACGCGATCAGGCAAAAAAAACCCGCTGTTGTTCCAGCGGGTTTTTGCAGGGCGATGCCAGGCATCGCTGATCAAGTCTGAATTACTTCAGCTTGATTTCCTTGTATTCCACATGCTTGCGTGCTTTTGGATCAAATTTCATGATCAGCATTTTGTCAGGCGTGGTTTTTTTGTTTTTTGTGGTCGTGTAGAAATGACCGGTTCCGGCAGTTGATTCCAGCTTGATTTTTTCGCGTGCGCCTTTTGCCATGATGATTCTCCTTAGATTTCACCGCGGGCACGAAGATCCACCAGGACCGCGTCAATGCCAAGTTTATCGACAAGGCGCAAACCGGCGCTGGTCACGCGCAGACGCACCCAGCGGTTTTCAGTCTCGACCCAGAAACGGCGGTATTGCAGATTGGGCAAAAACCGGCGCTTGGTTTTGTTGTTCGCGTGAGAAACATTGTTCCCCACCATCGGGCCTTTGCCCGTTACCTGACAGACCCGTGCCATGAGCACTCTCCGTATAAAAAAATAAAAAAAGATGCCGGACCCCGAAGGATGCTCAGCTAAGCCATAAATTATAGCCTGAAAACAAATTTCCCCAAACTCCCCTTCGAGGTGGACCGGTGTCCAGGGCGATTTCCCGCCGGGCCGCCCTCAGGGAAATGAACCTCCTCGGGGCGAAGCGACAAGCGTGCGGGCCTGCAATTGCGGTGCGCCGCGAAGGGCCGCGCCCCGAGCAAGCACAACCCCCTCGGGGGGTCAGCGCGGTACGCGAAGCGACAAGCGTGGGGGCCTATTTAGCTGCTTTGCTCCAGATAGCGCTGTGCATCCAGAGCCGCCATGCAGCCGGTGCCGGCACTGGTAACGGCCTGGCGATAGACATGGTCCTGTACATCACCCGCAGCAAACACGCCCGGCACGCTGGTCATGGTGGCAAAACCCTGCAGTCCGGTTTTGGTGGTGATGTAGCCGTCTTTCATCTCCAGCTGGCCGGCAAAAATGTCGGTGTTGGGCTGGTGGCCAATGGCGATAAAACAGCCCTGTAGCTGGAGGTCTTCGGTATCGCCGGTTTTTGCGCTTTTAAGACGCACCCCGTTGACACCCGAGGCATTTCCCAGCACTTCGTCCAGGGTCTGATGCAGTTTCAGTTCAATCTTGCCGGTTGCCACTTTTTCGTGAAGTTTATCAATGAGAATTGCTTCGGCTTTGAACTTGTCGCGCCGATGCACCAGGTAGACCTTGCTGGCAATGTTGGACAGGTAGAGCGCTTCTTCGACCGCGGTGTTGCCGCCGCCGACCACGCAAACTTCCTGGTCGCGGTAGAAAAAACCGTCGCAGGTGGCGCAACCCGATACGCCCCGGCCCATGAATGCGGATTCAGATTCCAGGCCCAGGTATTTGGCCGAAGCCCCGGTGGCGATGATCAGCGTGTCGCAGGTGTAGCTGGCGCTGTCACCGGTCAGCGTGAAAGGGCGCTTGCTGAAATCGACCTTGTTGATGTGGTCAAAAATGATCTGCGTTTTGAAGCGTTCTGCGTGTTCGAGAAAGCGCTGCATCAAAGCAGGACCCTGGACGCCTTGGGCATCGGCAGGCCAGTTGTCCACGTCGGTGGTGGTCATGAGCTGGCCGCCCTGTGCAATGCCCGTGATCAGCACCGGGTTGAGGTTGGCGCGGGCTGCATAAACGGCGGCCGTGTAGCCTGCAGGGCCTGACCCCAGAATGAGAACTTTTGAGTGTTGCATGGTAAAAATGTGAGTCGAGAAGCTTAGGATGTCAGTTAGAGTTGTGCCTGACCCCAGGGTTTAAAACCGGCGGCTGGGGAAATAGTTGGCACAATGCACGCCATTGTAAGAACTCGCGCGAAGTCCGGTCAATGGCGCGATCTGGAGAACTCTGATATGTCTACGATGGTGTCAAATCTGGAGCTGATTCGCCGGGTGCCTTTGTTCTCGATGTTGACAGCCGTCCAGGCCGAATCAGTGGCTGGGGCCGTGATCAAGCGCCGCTACAAACGCGGCGAAGCCATTGTCGAGCAGGGTAAGCAGTCCAACGCCTTGTCCATCATCCTGACCGGGCGGGCCCGTGTCGTGACCACCGACGCCCGGGGCCGGGAGGTGATTCTGGCCACCCTGCACCCCGGCGACTACATCGGCGAGATGAGCCTGATTGACAATGAACCCCATTCGGCGACGGTGCGCGCCGAAGTCCAGACCGATGTGCTGGTGGTGGGTCGGCTGGAATTTGCCCGTTGCCTGCCTGAAAGCAGCTCCATGGCATACGCGGTCCTGAAAGGCTTGGTACAGCGCCTGCGCCAGGCGGACCGCAAGATTGAATCCCTCGCCCTGATGGACGTCTATGGCCGTGTGGCCAGGGCCTTGCTGGAGTCTGCGGCGCAGGATCGCGAGGGCAAGGCAGTCATCCGCGAGAAAGTGTCGCGCCAGGACATGGCCAAAATGGTGGGTGCCTCGCGCGAGATGGTCAGCCGCGTTATGAAAGACCTGGAAGAGCGCGGTTTTATCGAGACGCGGGTCGACGGCTCGATGTGGGTCAAGGATCGGCTCCACACCCTGGGTTGATACCCGCCTTTTTCGCCGCCTTTCCCGTCATCGATGCCAGCTCAACTGAGGTAAGCTCAGCACTGGACATAACCTGAAAACCGCAGTTGACCGCTCGTTGATCGCTGGCGGGGGCCGCATGAACACACGCTCACTCACTCACGCACGATCTCACCATTTAGCCGGCAACGCTACGCACCCGATTGCGCCGTCTTGGCGCGCGCCGGGGGCGTTGCTCCTCCTTGCGGGCATCTGCCCGCAGGGTCGCGCGCCGCGAAGGGCCGTCCCCGACCAAGCACAGCCCCCTCGCGGGGCAGCGCGGGACGCGAAGCGACAAGCGTGGCGGCTACGTCTCGCGCCTTGTCACCCCACCCCACGATCGCCCACTCGGGCGCGTTCACCTGCCGTTTTCAGGTTATGACTTATTCACTCGACACCTTGAGCTCCAGAACAACTGCCGCCGCGGGCCCGGCCGGCGGAGTGAAACGCTTCGCGCACGAAGTCAGCCTGATCCTCGGGCTGCTCGCGCTGGTCTTCTGGCTCAGCGCTTTGATCAGCTATTCGCCGCAAGATGCGGCCTGGTCCACCACCGGCAGCAGCGAAGCGGCCGGCACATTGAAGGCAGCCGAAGCCACTGCCCGCAACTGGGGCGGGCGTTTTGGCGCGTGGCTGGCCGATGCCAGCTATTTCCTATTCGGTTTTTCAGTGTGGTGGGCGCTGGCCGCGGGCGTTCGCGCCTGGCTGGGTTCGCTGGCGCGCGGCTTGCGCGGTCAGCCCGTTTCCGGCGCAGCGCTCAGCCGCGTCAGATTCTGGTTCTGCCTGGCGCTCCTGCTGCTGGCCAGCACCGCGCTGGAATGGTCACGGCTGTACCGCTTTGAATTCAAACTGCCGGGCCATTCCGGCGGCGTGCTGGGTTATCTGGCGGGGCCCGCCAGTGTGAAGTGGCTGGGTTTTACTGGCTCCGGCCTGGTCTGGATTGCCGCCGGTGTGATCGCGGTGTCGGTGGTGTTCGCTTTTTCATGGGCGCATACTGCGCAGCGCATAGGCGCCTGGATTGATGAGCTGATTGATTCGCGCCGGGAAAAACGCGAGATCGCCGAAGACCTGGCCCTGGGCCGGGCCGCCGCCCGCGAACGCGAGGAAACGCTGCACGAAGAACGCATCGACATTGAAGAGCATCACCCGGTACCGGTGCTCATCGAGCCGGCGCTGATCGGCATTCCGAGGAGCGCACGGGTCGCCAAAGAGCGGCAAAAACCGCTGTTTAGCGAAATGCCCGACTCCAAGCTGCCGCAGGTGGACCTGCTCGACGGCGCGCTGACGCGGCAGGAAACCGTGGCTCCCGAGACGCTCGAAATGACGTCGCGCCTGATCGAGAAAAAACTCAAGGATTTTGGCGTTGAGGTGCGCGTCGTGGCAGCGGCGCCTGGACCAGTCATCACGCGTTACGAAATCGAGCCGGCCATTGGTGTCAAAGGAGCACAGATCGTCAATCTGGCCAGAGATTTGGCGCGCCTTGAGCCTGGTATCGATTCGCGTGATTGAAACCATTCCCGGCAAAAACTACATGGCGCTGGAATTGCCCAACGCCAAGCGCCAGTCCATCCGCTTAAGCGAAATCCTGGGCTCGCAGGTCTACAACGAAGCCAAGTCCATGCTGACGATAGGCCTGGGCAAGGACATCGGGGGGGCTCCGGTGGTTGCCGATCTGGCCAAAATGCCGCACTGCCTGGTGGCAGGCACCACCGGCTCTGGCAAATCGGTCGGCATCAATGCGATGATTTTGAGCCTCCTGTACAAGGCCGACGCACGCGATGTACGGCTGCTGCTGATCGACCCGAAGATGCTGGAGATGAGTGTCTACGAAGGCATTCCCCACTTGCTGGCGCCGGTGGTGACCGACATGCGACAGGCCGCACACGGGTTGAACTGGTGCGTGGCCGAAATGGAAAAGCGTTACAAGCTGATGAGCAAGCTCGGGGTGCGCAACCTGGCGGGCTACAACATCAAGATCGACGAAGCCAAGGTGCGCGGCGAGTTCATTTACAACCCCTTCAGCCTCACGCCCGAGCAGCCCGAACCGCTGGGGCGTTTGCCTTACATCGTGGTGGTAATCGACGAGCTGGCCGATCTGATGATGGTGGTTGGCAAGAAAATCGAAGAGCTGATTGCGCGGCTGGCGCAAAAAGCGCGCGCCGCCGGAATCCATCTGGTGCTGGCCACCCAGCGCCCCAGCGTCGATGTCATCACCGGTCTGATCAAGGCCAACATCCCGACGCGACTGAGTTTTCAGGTCAGCAGCAAAATCGACAGCCGCACCATTCTCGACCAGATGGGCGCAGAGGCGCTGCTCGGCATGGGCGACATGCTCTACATGCCCAGCGGCACCGGTTTCCCCATCCGCGTGCATGGGGCCTTTGTCAGCGATGACGAAGTGCATCGCGTGGTCGCGTACCTGAAGCAGCAGGGTGCTCCCAACTACATCGACGGTGTGCTCGAAGGCGGC
>JBKJZS010000312.1:0-3820 GCA_046714915.1 Polaromonas sp.
GTCTGGCAGCGGCCCAACCTGCTGCTGCTGGATGAGCCGACCAATCACCTGGACCTGGCCACGCGCGAAGCGCTGTCGATGGCGCTCAATGAATTTGAAGGCACGGTCATGCTGGTCAGCCACGACCGCGCCCTGCTGCGCGCTGTCTGCGACGAGTTCTGGATGGTCTCGCACGGCGGCGTGGCGCCGTTTGACGGCGACCTGGACGACTACCAGCGCTACCTGCTCGACGAGGCCAAGCGCCAGCGCGAAGAAGCCAAAAAAATAAGCAGCCACGCGGTTGCACCGACTGCCGTTGCTACTAAAACAGTAGCTGTCAGTGAAAATTCTACGGGGACTAAAGCGACTTTTGACACTAAAAATTCGGCGAACAAGAAAGATCAAGCTCTGCGCCGCCAGCAGCAGTCCGACATGACCAAGCCGTTGCGCAAGGAACTGGAGAAGATCGACAGCCGGATGCAGGCCCTGACCACCGAGCGTGACAGCCTGCAAACCGGTCTATCCAGCAGTGCCGCACCCGCGGAAATAGCCCAGACCGGCAAACGCCTGAAAGCCATCGACAACGAACTGGGCGCACTCGAGGAACGCTGGCTCGAGCTCACCGAGCAGCTTGAGGCAGCCACGGTGTAAAGTGGGCTCATCCGGGTTCTAGCGGATTTTCCAAGCTTGAAAGGGTCTTGACATGCCCAGTGCACTGAATCTGGCTGCTGACGACGCAGCCCTGGCGGCCGCCGTCAAACGCAGCCGAAAACTGCTTAACAAACGCGCGATGGTGGCGGCAGCAGCCAGCGCCGTGCCAGTGCCCGGCCTCGACTGGGCGGTAGACGCGGCGATGCTGTCCCGACTGATTCCAGAGATCAACAAAGAGTTTGGCCTGACACCGATCCAGCTCGACCAGCTCGACCCGAAAAAGCGCGACCAGGTCCAGAAAGCGGTGACCATGGTCGGCTCAGTGCTGATCGGAAAATTCATCAGCCGCGAACTGGTCATCAAAGCCGCCACCAAAATCGGCGTGCGCCTGACCACGAAGCAGCTTGCAAAATATGTCCCCTTCGCGGGCCAAATTGTCTCGGCCGCCGTGGGTTATGCAGCCATTCGCTACTTTGGCGAAGAGCACATGAAGGACTGCATTCGCGTGGCCAGGCAGGCGCAGCTGGAGGTGCCGTTGCTGGGGTATTCCGCCTGAACGGGATCGGGAGCTGGCCCGAATCAAGATGGAGCGCCTCTTCTGGAGTCTGGGGACGGAGCGCGTCTGGATGCGGCTGACCACATCGTCAATTTCCACAATCCTGTGCGCCTGCAATCGACATGGGGAGCCTGTCACCCAATGCTTTCGAGGCATGAATCGGCAACTCAACAGCCTATCTTGGTGTCCGAAAAAGACTTGACCCGCACAAGGCCTGCAAAGCAAGTTCAGCCGGCGGTTGCCCCTTGAAGTGTTTGGCCGTCTCGTTGGCGCATCCTCCTGCCTGATTTCGCACAGGCTGGCCTGCAGGCTCTCAAGATTGCAAGACGGAGCCACGCAACTTTGATCTCTCTGTCGCGCTTAAGCCAGCGCCTTCCGGCGATGAAACCATCCCGGCGCTTCGGCGAAGGCGAGATCTCCGCTAGGGCAGCGTGCCATCGGCCACGCGCTCGTAGCGCACCTGGCGCTTTCGGACGTTGTCGGTACCAATGAACTCGTTGCGCGACTCGAACCTGATTTCGAAGGCGACGTACGGGAACGTGGGCGCGGAGGGCTGTCGGCCGTCGATGCGGGTGTAACGGCGCTTGAGGTTGGTGCCGTCGAAGTGCCATTCGCCAGTGTGGCTGTTCTGGACCACGATGGCGTCGCGCCGAGTGGCGCTGGACATCTCGCTAAAACGACCGCCCTGCTCCAGTACCAGCACGCGGCGCACCCGCGTTTCGCCATCTTCATATTCGCGCAGCCAAGTGCCCATCAGCCGCCGCTGGATCTCCTCCGCGGGCGAATCGTCAGGCGGACCGTCGCAGGCCGCCAGAGCGCTGGCCAGCAGCAGTCCCGCGCAGAGCCTTAACATTCTGGACATGCCTGTCATTGTGGCTTGCGCTTCGATTTCATGTGCGCCGGCCAGGCACTCCACCAGTAATGCAACCCGAAAATAGCGGAACAACATGAAAGTGATGGATGGGTTCCCAGGGCAAGGCGCATGCCGCAGCGAAGGCTGACTGCCTCCGAAAGTATGCTGCACGCCGTCAGGCGATGCGACTCACGGCTGACAGGGCCTTGGCCCGCCTACGCCACCCTTTCATCCGGATTTCAGGCGGGAAAACGGCGGACTTGGTCGAAAGTCACGCTATCTTTTAACTCCCGGTGGCAAGTCTCGCGTCACCGGCCGCCTCGATGGGCCAGCCGGCCGGGCTGCTAAGGCTTCGCCTGCGCTTGCGCCGCCTTGCGATCAGCCACCACCCTCTGCGCGGAAGGCCGCTCACCCACCAGCTTGATATAGGACTTGTAGTCCACGCCACCGGCCAGCAGCAGGTCCTCGCCGTACACCACCTTGCTGGCCATGCCCACCAGCGGCAAGCTGGCAAAGGCGGCGCAATCAGCTTGGGTGAACGTGTCACCCGCCACATAGGGCGAGAACTTCGCCAGGCGCTTGAAGGCGGCAATGTTGCCCTCGAGCTGCGTGCGGATGCGGGCCAGGTTGGCCTCGCTCAGCAGCGCGGCGCCAAAGAAAGCGGGCCCATACAGCTGGCGCGCCACGATCTCCAGGTGCCAGTCGATGTAGGTGGTGAGCTCGCGTACCTTGGCCGCGGCAAACGGGTCCGCGGGCAGCAGTGCGGGCTCCGGCCAGGCGCCCTCGATGTAGTCCAGGATCGCCTGGCTTTCGCCCAGCCCGCCCTGCTCAGTCCGAATGAAGGGAATTTTGCCCAGCGGCGACGCATTGAGGATGGCCTCATCAGTGCTGTGTGTGGTCGCGTTTTCCTCGGTAAAGGGAACTCCTTTTTCCAGCAGCGCCAGCTTGACTTTGTTGTAGTAGTTAGAAACGGGGAAGCCGCAGAGGGTGAGCATGATGAGTTTTTCCTGAGGTTGTTGCACGAGTTTACCGGGGTCGGCGCGACCCGACCTGCAACCGGTGCGACAGACAATTTTCCGCCAAAGCAGCGCACGAAGACGAGCCACGTCGGGCGCAAAGCGTTCTCGCAGACAGGTCGCTAAGCCTGCCAGACGCCATAGCCCGCTTCGCGCAGCGCGATGCCCAGCTCCACTTCCATGTCGCGCGCGCCTTCGTACGGCATCGGGTTATACATGGTGTACAGCCCGGGCAGCAGGCGGATGCCAAACTTTTGCACGTACACGTTGGACTGGATTCCCGCCTTGTGCTTGTCAAAACGAACATCGGGGTCCAGCCCCGTCATGCCCACATAGACAAACGGTTTGCCCAGCAGGTAGTCCGGGTTGGCGCGCCGGTAGCGCCCCACATTCCACACTTCGTCCGAGAGTTCGATCACGTAGACGTGGTAATGGTGGCTGCGCGGCGTGCGCTTCACGCGCGGCGCGGCCGCGGCCTTGTCGGTGGCGGCTGGCTGGCTCTTTTTAGTCTTGCGCGACGCGGTGGCCATGATGACAAATGGGGTTGAAACAGTGGGGCGTCAAAATTGCTACTAAATAGATAGCGGTTTGCGCCCGTCCAACAAGGGATGGAGGCTGATTCTTCTCATGGTTTTCAGAGAATCAAACAGCTCAGTCCGGCACAAATTTGGCCTTGAACTTGACCTCATCTTCAGGCAGCTCGAGCGTGACCAGCTGTCCCATCTTGTTGTCGGTCAGCCGGCACGCCGCAAACAGGCTGTATTT
>JBKJZS010000313.1:0-3849 GCA_046714915.1 Polaromonas sp.
CCCCAATACTGTTCAGTGAAGCCGTTTGCCCTGAGCGTCAATGACAGAACGTCGACTTGTCATTGCGGGCCTGACCCGCAATCCAAGGATCCCGGATCGGGCCTGCCCCAGACCTAATCCGGGGTCCGGGATGACAAATCGGGGGGCAAGGGCTTAGCTGAATAGTGTTGGCTGCAGCCCTTGAAGGACGGGCGTAGCCAGCTATAAAAAGTATAGCTACCTGCGATTTCTTTCGACCGCTTCAGTCTTCCAGCTCGGCTTTGGCCATCTCCACGTCCAGCCGCTCCATCGCGTCCATGGGCTGGCTGGCGGCAGCCTGCTCATACAGTTTGGTGGCATCCTTCATTTTCTTGTCGCCTTCGAGCATCACGAGACCGTTGGCGTATTCGATCATGCCGATGGCAGATGCGGGGTTGAGCTTGAGGGCCTCCCTGAACAAGGACAAACCGAGATTTTTTTTCGCGCCATAGGTCATGCCGCCAATTAGTGAGCCCACCTTGTCAATCACCTCGGCGTGAAATGCCGCCAGTGCGATGTGGGCATCGGCATGATTGGGTGAGAGTCTGATCGCCTTTTCAAGTGCGGCTTTGACTTTGGAGCCCAGCCCCTGGGCGAGTCCCTTGGCGACGCTGATGCCCTGGCCATACCGGCCCAGCGCGTAAGCTTGCCAGTAATAAGCGTTGGCGTTTTCCGGTTCCGCCGCCTGCTGGGCTTCGGCCCGTACCGCCACTTCCATAAACAGTTCCAGCTTGGTCTTTTCCTTGCCTTCCAGGTAATTGGCATAAATGCAGGTGGCTTTGTTGGCCACGGTGATGCCTGCGTCTCCCGCTTTGAGGCCCGCCTCGGCGGCTTGCTGGAACTCCCCCTTGTGAAAAAGCACCCAGGCCTGCAGTACGGGAGCTTCCCTGGGAAGGGCTTCGCAGTCGCCCTGATGCAGGCGGACCCAATTTTTCTTCAGGCTGGCAGCATCAAAATCGTAGTCGCCAATGTGGGGAAAAGCGGTCCATTGGGCCATTGGTTGTCTCCTTGAAAGTGCTTGTGTTGTGCCAGGGGCTAAGCAGGCTGGGTGTAGGCCTCAACCAGGGCCTGCAAATGCATGCGCTGACCTTGCTCCAGGTAGGGAATCAATAAATTCAGCACGTGGTGAGCACCGCGCAACAGCGCCGTCTGCGCGTTTTCGGGCTCCAGCGCATGTCGCGGTTCGCGCACGTATTCGAAGCTCAGCCAATAGGTCAGAACCACCACCATGCAGGTGGCGGTAGCCTCAACCTCGCGCGAATCAATGCTGACGGTATTGGCCCGGCTCATACTGTCGAGCATGGTTTTGACAGAACGGGTCTTGTTTTTCAATACCCACTGGAAATGCGTCTCAAGCCGCCTGTTTTTGCTGAGCAGGTCGTTCAGGTCGCGGTATAAAAAGCGGTATTGCCAGATCAGCTCAAACAAGGTGTGCATGAAAAACCAGGCGTCTTCGACATCACGGACGCTGTCGCTGGCATTGAGCAGCTCGCTAAGGGACCGCTCGTAGCGGTCAAACAGCGAGTTGATCAACTCGTCTTTGGCCGGGTAGTGGTAGTACAGGTTGCCGGGACTGATGCTCAGCTCGGCAGAAATCAGCGTGGTCGACACGTTGGGTTCCCCAAAGCGATTGAATAAGTCAAGCGTCACTTCCAGGATGCGTTCAGCAGTTCGGCGCGGCGCTTTTTTCGCCATGGTGTCTATCTCCTCTTGTTTATTTCTACTCTAACGCACTCAAAGAGGTGTTGGAAGTAGGGAAGTCGAGTAATCAGACGGTCCTTGTCCGCTGCTGTTCAGGCGAAGCGGTCTGCAAGGGTGCTGGACATGGCCCAACTCCTGGGCGACCTCTTCAGTGAAAGGGGTGGCGCAGCCTGGACGTGTCGCAGCAACGATGGATGTGCGGATGGACCCAGTCGGGCCAAACTCTGCGAAGGCCGGATGGCCGTTATCAATTAATGCGGCGCACCGCGGCTGCGGCGTGATGTCATTGGTCAGACTAGGGGCTGATGGTGTTTTGAGTGACTGGAACAGGCATGAATCAGAAGGGAAGAGGGTGGCCGCCAGTAAATTTTTTGCCTATCAGCAAATCACCCGACTAAGGCAGGCGTCAAAAAGGGACGTTGAAACGTCCCTTTTTTAGGAGGCGGTGAACGCCTAGACAGACTTGCGTGCCGGTGCGCGCTTGGCGGCCGGCTTGCGTGCTGCCGACTTGGCCGCAGCGCGAGGCGCTGCTTTAGGCGCGGCTGCCGATTTGGTGCCCATCTTCTGAACGTTTTTATTAAGTTCATCGATACGCGCGGTGAGGGCGTCTACGTCTTTGGCCGAAGGCACGCCCAGCTTGTTCAGCGCTTTGGCCACGCGCTCCTCAAAAATGTTTTCCAGTTTGTCCCACTGGTGGCCGGCTTTAGAGGTGATGTCACTGGCCATCGTCGCCATCTTGTTGGTCGCGGAAGAGATTTTTTCTTCGGCGACGGCCTGGGTTTTGCGCTGGATGGAGAGGCCTTCCTTGACCAGAGTCTCGAACACTTTGCCGCCTTCTTCTTGCGCTTTGGAAAAAGCGCCAAGGCCAGCTAGCCAGATTTGTTGCGCAGATTCCTTGACCGCGCCGGCCAGGGGTGGGACGGATTTTTGATCGGCGCTCATTTTTTGTGATTTCTTGACCATGGTGGACTCCTGACGATCGGCGGATGGTTGGTGGGCGCCGCATACAAGCAGCACACCAGACGAAATGTAAGCCGCGCGCGCGCGTATGTTTAGGTGTGTGCTTCTAGAACGCCGATGGGTTTTGCACGCTGGTGCCTGATGGCGTGCAACACCGCAGCTGGGCCGTCCTCTATGAAAAACCCGCAGCAGGTCAGCGGGGGCGCGGGTTTCTGCTGACCAGTGCTTCGGCAAGAATCCAGGCTGGTCGAGATTTGTCAAGTGGAGAACACAATGCAGTATTTCATCACGGGAGCCACCGGCTTCATCGGTAAACGGCTGGTCAAAACACTGTTGCGGCGCAAAGGAGCGATTTTCAGCCCGTCTTTCCGATCTGCCAGGCGATTTTCAGCGACGTCGCCAAAGGCATAATCTGAGTCGGCGCCCAGCGGCGCCTGGCACATGAAGGATGGACTCATGATTTTGGTTACCGGCGGCGCGGGTTTCATCGGCGCCAATTTTGTCCTTGACTGGTTGGCTGGATCCCAAGAGCCGGTCCTCAACCTCGACAAACTCACCTACGCTGGCAATCTGGAAACCCTGGTCTCGTTGCAGGACGACCCGCGGCATATCTTTATCAAGGGCGACATCGGCGACAGCGCACTCGTTGCCGGCCTTCTTGCACGGCACCAGCCGCGTGTCATTGTCAATTTTGCGGCTGAATCGCATGTCGACCGGTCCATCACGAGTCCGGAAGACTTTATCCAGACCAACATCGTGGGCACTTTCCGGCTGCTGGAGGCTGCGAGGACCTATTGGGGTGGTTTGACAGGCGATGCCAAAGCAGGCTTTCGCTTTCTGCATGTTTCCACCGACGAGGTGTATGGCTCACTTGCGCCGGCGGACGCCGCGTTTACAGAAACGCACCGCTACCAGCCCAACAGCCCGTATTCAGCCAGCAAGGCCGCCAGCGACCACCTGGTGCGTGCCTGGCATCACACCTATGGCCTGCCGGTTGTCACGACGAACTGCTCGAACAACTACGGGCCCTTTCATTTCCCCGAGAAGCTCATCCCTTTGATGATCGTCAATGCGCTGGCGGGCAAGCCCCTGCCGGTCTATGGCGACGGCATGCAGATTCGCGATTGGCTCTACGTCAAAGACCATTGCAGCGCCATCCGCCGCGTGCTT
>JBKJZS010000314.1:0-1116 GCA_046714915.1 Polaromonas sp.
GACCATCCGGCGCGGTCCATGCACGACACGTTTTATGTCGAGGGCGGTACCGAGACCGCCCCCAACCAGCTGCGCACCCACACCAGCCCGATGCAGATCCGCTACGCGGTGCAGCATGTCAAAAAACACCGCGCGCTGATCGATGCCGGCGCTGTGATGCCCGAGATTCGCGTGATCGCGCCCGGCCGCACCTACCGCGTGGACAGCGATGCCACTCACTCGCCGATGTTCCATCAGTGCGAGGGTTTGTGGATAGGCCAGAACGTCAGTTTCAAGGACCTGAAGGTGGTGTTCACCGATTTCTGCCGGACGTTTTTTGAGTCCGACGATCTGGTGCTGCGGTTTCGCCCGAGTTTTTTCCCGTTTACCGAGCCCAGCGCCGAGGTCGACATCCAGTTCCAGACGGGGCCACTGGCGGGCCGCTGGCTGGAAGTGGCCGGTTCTGGCCAGGTGCACCCTACCGTGGTGCGCAACATGGGGCTCGACCCCGAAAAATACATCGGCTTTGCCTTTGGCATGGGGCCAGACCGGCTGACGATGCTGCGTTATGGCGTCAATGACTTGCGGCTGTTTTTTGACGGTGATCTCCGCTTTCTGTCGCAGTTCCAGTAATCCATCCGTTCATCAGGCTCAAACAAAAAATGCAATTTCCCGAATCCTGGTTGCGCGAATTCTGCAACCCGCCCCTGAGTACCAAAGAACTCGCTGAAACCTTGACGATGGCCGGTCTGGAGGTTGAAGAACTCAAACCGGTGGCACCGCCTTTCAGCCACATTGTGGTCGGTGAGATCAAGGAAGTGGTGCAGCACCCGGATGCCGACCGCCTGCGCGTCTGCCAGGTGGATGTCGGGCAGGGCGCCCTGTTGAACATTGTTTGCGGTGCGCCCAACGCTAGAGCCGGCATCAAGGTGCCCTGCGCGCTGGTCGGTGCCGAGCTGCCCCCCGGCGACGACGGCAAGCCATTTCTGATCAAGCTTGGCAAGCTGCGCGGCGTTGAAAGTCAAGGCATGTTGTGCTCGGCCCGCGAACTCAAAGTGTCTGAAGACCATGGCGGTCTGCTGGAACTGGCCGCCAATGCACCCGTCGGCCAGGATATTCGTGAGCACCTGCAGCTTG
>JBKJZS010000315.1:0-1363 GCA_046714915.1 Polaromonas sp.
TTCTGGCGCTCCGAGAACTTTTTGCAGCCGCCGCTACTCAGTCACGGTGATGAAACGTTGGACCTTTTTTGCCGCGATCGCACTTGCTTTTGGTATTGCGCTGCTTGCCGGCTGCAGCAGCCTGGACGAGCGGCAGCGGGCCTGGATCTTCCAGCCCAGTGACCGCAGCTGGAGCGGTGGCCTGGCGGCGGCCGATGGCATGGACGATGTCTGGATCGAATTTAAAGCCCAAACCGACGGGCAACAGGCCATGCTGCACGGACTGTGGTTGCCCGCGGCAAAGCCCAAGGCACCGGTGCTGCTCTACCTGCACGGGGCGCGCTACAACGTCACCGGTTCAGCCCCGCGCATTCGCCGCATGCAGGAGCTGGGCTTTTCGGTGCTGGCGGTGGACTACCGTGGCTTTGGCAAAAGCACGCCGGCCCTGCCCTCCGAAGAAACCGCTTATGAAGATGCCCGCCACGCCTGGGACTGGCTGGCCGCCAGCTACCCGGACCGGCCGCGCTATATCTTTGGTCATTCGCTGGGGGGACCGATTGCCATCCAGTTGGCCGCCGAGGTCAACGACGAGCGCGGCACCCTGGTCGAAGGCACGTTCACCTCGATTGCCGATGTGGTGGGTACCAGCCAATGGGGCTGGTTGCCAGTCTCGCTGCTGATCACGCAGCGTTTTGAGGCGATTCAACAGGTCGGAAAAATCGGCTCGCCGCTGCTGGTCGTCCATGGCGACAACGACCGCCTGATCCTGCCCAGCCTGGGCCGCAAGTTGTTCGAGGCCGCGGCGGAACCCAAGCTGTTTGTGCTGGTTGAAGGCGGTTCGCACCACAACACCAATTTGGTCGGCCAGGGGCACTACCGCCAGGCGCTGGCGCAGCTGTTCAGCCTGAAATAAGCCGGGGCGGGCTGAGGGGACGGAGCGGTCTCCGCAGCCACTTGGCCCCCCTTCGATCTGCTACGCTCAGCGCCATGTCTGCCCCGCCGTCTGTTGCCGTTCCTGTGACTGCCGCCACTTCTGCCATGTCACCGGTGCTGGTGGTGCTGGTGCTGGCCCTGCTGTTGGGCATCCAGCCCATCACCACCGACCTTTACCTGCCGGCGCTGCCGGCGCTCACCGAGGGCTTTGCCGCGCCGATGGCCCAGGCCCAGCTCACGCTCAGCGCGCTGCTGCTGGCCTTTGGCGTGTCGCAGCTGTTCTGGGGCCCGATGTCGGATCGTTTTGGACGCCGACCCATCTTGCTGTGGGGCCTGGGCGTTTATGTCGTGGCGGCCATAGGCAGCGCGCTGGCGCCGTCGATGGCGCTGCTGATCGTCTGGCGCATTGTGCAGGGCGCGGCCATGGGCGCTGCCGTCATGTGTGCGCGCG
>JBKJZS010000316.1:0-3344 GCA_046714915.1 Polaromonas sp.
CGGCCGAGCGCGACCCAACTGGCGCACCTGCTGGGCATTCCGTACCGCGAGGGTTTCGTCAAGAACCGCTATGTCGGCCGCACCTTCATCATGCCGGGGCAGGGCGTTCGGAAAAAATCCGTGCGCCAAAAGCTCAATGTGATCGCCAGCGAATTCAAGGGCCGCAATGTGCTGCTGGTCGATGACTCCATCGTGCGCGGAACCACCAGTCGTGAGATTGTGCAGATGGCGCGCGACGCCGGTGCCCGCAAGGTTTATTTGGCCAGCGCCGCGCCGCCGGTGCGTTACCCCAATGTCTACGGCATCGACATGCCCACCGCTACCGAACTGGTTGCGCATGACCGCACGATTGAAGAAATTCGCGTCGCAATTGGCTGCGACGCGCTGATCTATCAAGACGTGGAAGGCATGAAACGCGCCATCGGCTCACTCAACACGAAGCTCGATGGCTTCGATGCTTCCTGCTTCGACGGCGTTTACATCACCGGTGACGTGACAGCAGAAACCATTGCAAAAATGAACGAACAGCGGATCGATACCGGCGAAGAAAGTGACGTTGATGTCTCGCGCCTGGCGCTGCCCAATCCACAAGAGTAAGCCGCAAAAGACCTGATATGAGTGCCAAAAAATTACCTGAAAATCTGCACCGGGACACGCTGGCCGTGCGCGTCGCCGAAGGCAAAAGCCAGTATGGTGAAAACTCCGAAACGCTGTATCTGACCAGCAGCTTTGTCCAGCCCGACGCAGCCACCGCCGCGCGCCGTTTCGCCAACGAGGAGGATGGCTACATCTATTCCCGCTTCACCAACCCCACCGTGACCAGCATGGAGCTGCGGCTGGCGGCGATGGAGGGCACCGAGGCCTGCATTGGGACGTCCAGCGGCATGGCGGCGATTTTGCTGATGTGCATGGGTCTGCTGAAATCCGGCGACCATGTGATCTGTTCCCAGTCGGTGTTCGGTTCAACGATCAAGCTGATTGGTGGCGAGTTTGCCAAGTTCGGTGTCGAAAGCAGTTTTGTTTCACAGACCAATGTTGACCAGTGGAGGGCCGCAGTCAAGCCCAACACCAAACTGCTGTTTGCCGAAACGCCGACCAACCCGCTGACCGAGGTGTGTGACATTCGCGCCCTGGCTGACATTGCCCACCAGGCTGGCGCGCTGCTGGCGGTGGACAACTGCTTTTGCTCGCCGGCGCTGTCGCAGCCGGTCAAGCTGGGAGCGGATCTGATCATTCATTCCGGCACCAAATACCTCGACGGCCAGGGCCGCGTGATTGCCGGTGCCATCTGTGGCCCGAAAAAACTCATAGACGAGAAACTGGTGCCCATCATGCGCAGTGCCGGTATGACGCTGTCGGCCTTCAACGCCTGGGTCGTGCTCAAGGGTCTGGAGACCCTGTCCATCCGTATGCAGGCGCAGAGCGACAACGCACTGGCGCTGGCGACCTGGCTTGAAGCGCAGCCGAATGTGGCGCGCGTCTATTACCCGGGTCTGAAGTCGCACCCCCAGCATGCGCTGGCGATGCAGCAGCAGTCCGGCAAGGGCGGTGCGGTAGTGTCGTTTGATGTGAAATCAGGCGCCGCTGAGGCGGCGCGCAAGAATGCTTTTCATGTGATTGACAGCACGCAGGTGTGCAGTATCACCGCCAACCTGGGCGACACCAAGACCACGATCACACACCCGGCAACCACCTCGCATGGGCGCCTCACTGATGAGCAGCGCCAGGCGGCCGGCATCACGCAGGCATTGATCCGCGTCGCGGTCGGGCTTGAGCATATTGATGATTTGAAAGCCGATCTTGCACGCGGGCTGGACGGCATGGCATGACCCTACACACAAGAACCCGATTTGCGCCGTCTCCGACCGGTTTCATCCATCTCGGCAACATCCGTTCGGCGCTGTATCCGTGGGCATTTGCGCGTGCCACTGGCGGCGACTTCATTTTGCGGATTGAAGACACCGACCTGGAGCGCTCGAGCCAGGCCGCCGTCGATGTGATCATCGAAGGCATGCGCTGGCTGGGTTTGAACTACGACGAAGGCCCGTTCTACCAGATGCAGCGCATGGGCCGGTACAAGGCCGTGCTGGCCGAGCTGCAGGCCGCTGGCGAGGTGTATCCCTGCTACATGAGCATTGCCGAGCTCGATGCCTTGCGCGAGCGGCAAATGGCGCAAAAACAAAAGCCGCGTTACGACGGCACCTGGCGGCCCGCGCCCGGTAAAACCTTGCCTGTGGCGCCGACCGGTGTGTTGCCGGTGTTGCGCTTTAAGAACCCGCAGGGCGGTGCGGTGGTCTGGGATGACAAGGTCAAAGGCCGCATCGAAATCAGCAATGACGAGCTCGATGATTTGGTGATCGCGCGGCCCGACGGCACGCCCACCTACAACTTCTGCGTGGTGGTTGACGACATCGACATGGCGATCACGCATGTGATCCGCGGCGACGACCATGTCAACAACACACCGCGCCAGATCAATATTTTTCGTGCACTGGGCAAAGAAGTACCGGTTTACGCACACCTGCCGACGGTGCTCAATGAGCAGGGCGAAAAAATGAGCAAGCGCAGTGGCGCCAAGGCGGTGACGGAGTACGCCGCAGAAGGTTATTTGCCAGATGCGATGGTCAACTACCTGGCGCGACTCGGCTGGAGCCATGGCGACGATGAAATTTTCAGCCGCGAGCAATTTTTGCAATGGTTCAATCTGGACCACCTCGGCAAAAGTGCAGCGCAGTTTGATGAGGCCAAGCTGCGCTGGGTCAACGCCCAGCATTTGAAGGCAATGCCCGACGACAAGCTGGCCGAACTGGTGCTGCCTTTCCTTGGCGAGCGCGCCCTGGCCAGCCTTGACGCAGCGCGTCGCGTGCAGGCCTGTGCCTTACTGAAAGACCGCTGCAGCACACTGGTGGAGCTGGCCGACTGGATGGGTGTGCTGGTCACCGAAGATCCGGTCAGTAGTGACGACATCCAGGCCTATGTACCGGCCGATATCGCCCCCGCCGTGGCCAGGCTGGCGGAGCTGCTGGCAAGCTGTGAGTGGAGCAAAGCGGCGATCGCGACCGCCATCAAGCAAGCGCTGCTGGAGACCGGCCTGAAGATGCCGCAGCTGGCCATGCCGGTGCGGGTGCTGATTGCCGGACGCCAGCAAACGCCGTCGCTCGACGCTTTTTTAGCCTTGATGAGCCGGGGAGACGTCATCCAGCGACTGGGTCGTTTGAAACGCGTTTAAAATTCGGGCTATAATTCAAGGCTCGACAATTGCAGGGAACCTTGCAAAACGGGGGTATAGCTCAGCTGGGAGAGCGCTTGCATGGCATGCAAGAGGTCATCGGTTCGATCCCGTT
>JBKJZS010000317.1:0-4913 GCA_046714915.1 Polaromonas sp.
CTCCTGCTCAGGCGCTAACCGTGTAGCCTTCATCGGCAATGGCCTTGGCCAGCGTCGCGCGCGGCTGCTGCGACTGGACCTCGACCGAGTTCCGGCTGCGGTCGATGTGGACCTGGGCTTGCGGGTCGAGCTGTTGAAGGGCGCGGGTGACTGCCTTGTCGCAATGGTCGCAGGTCATGCCTCTGACGTCGAAGGTCTGCTTCATGGAAGGTCCTTGGAAAAAAAGGGTTGCGGGATTCGGTCTCAAAAGGATAGCTTGAACCTTGCCACGATGGGCGGGCCAGCGCTGTTTTTGCAACCCGATCAGCATCAGGGTTGATCTGGCGCAAGGATTGACCTTGCCCCCGTGGGAAGGATCAGAATCTGGCCATGAACACAAACGCTAGCCCCTCTCTGGACATCGGCATTGGCGGCATGACCTGTGCCTCCTGTGTCGGCCGTGTGGAGCGGGCGCTGAAAAAAGTGCCGGGCGTGACGCAGGCCACGGTCAACCTGGCCACTGAATCGGCCCGGATTGATTTCCTGCCCGCCGGGCAGATGGAGGCCAGGCTGCGGCGTGCCGTGCGCGATGCCGGCTATGAGCCGCGGGCCGCCGGCGCGCTGACTACTGCCGACGACGCCTCGCCCTGGGCCGGTTTTTTGGCGGTGGGCGTCGGGCTGGCTTTGTCGGCCCCGCTGGCGCTGCCCATGGTGGGTGAGCTGTTCGGCCAGCACTGGATGCTGCTGCCGGCCTGGATGCAATTCGCGCTGGCCACCCCGGTGCAGTTCATTCTTGGGGCGCGCTTTTACAAGGCCGCCTGGCATGCGCTGAAGGCCGGTAGCGGCAACATGGATCTGCTGGTGGCGATCGGCACGACGGCGGGCTGGGCTTTGTCGGTGTGGCTGTGGCTGACGGCCGAGTCCGGTGCCATGGTGCACCTGTACTTTGAAGGCTCGGCCATTGTGGTGACGCTGGTGCTGCTGGGCAAGTGGCTGGAGGCGCGTGCCAAGCACCAGACCACGGCGGCCATCCGCGCGCTGCATGCGCTGCGGCCCGACCTTGCGCACCTGATGGGGCCGGACGGCGAGGTTGATGTGCCGCTGGTCGAGGTGCTGGTGGGCGACCGCCTGGTGGTGCGCCCCGGTGAGCGTTTTCCGGCGGACGGCCGGTTGCAGGAAGGCCAGACGCAGGTGGACGAATCGATGTTGACCGGCGAACCTCTGCCGGTGGCCAAAGCGCGGGACGCCGCGCTGACCGGCGGCTCCATCAACGGCGATGGACGCATCGTGATGCAGGTCAGCGCGGTGGGCAGCGAGACGGTACTCGCGCACATCATCCGGCTGGTGGAAGATGCGCAGGCGGCCAAGGCGCCGATCCAGCGGCTGGTGGACCAGGTGTCTGCGGTGTTTGTGCCGGTGGTGCTGGTGCTGGCGCTTTTCACACTGCTGGGCTGGTGGCTGGCCGGCCATGCGTTTGAACTCGCGGTGATTCATGCGGTGGCGGTGCTGGTGATTGCCTGCCCCTGTGCGCTCGGACTGGCCACGCCGGCGGCCATCCTGACGGGGACCGGTGTGGCGGCCAGACACGGCATTCTGATCAAGGATGCGCAGGCGCTGGAACTGGCGCACCAGGTGGACACGGTGGCGTTCGACAAGACCGGTACCTTGACCGTGGGGCGGCCGCGTCTGACGGCGTTTGAGGTGGCAGGCGCTGCCGATGAGGTCCAGCTTCTTGCCGCTGCGGCCGGATTGCAAAGCGGCAGTGAGCACCCCTTGGGAAGGGCGGTGGTGGCCGCAGCGCGGGAGCGCGGCATCGCCATTGAAGGGCCCGACAATGTGCGCGCCGTGCCGGGGCGCGGCAGCGAGGGCGAGGTCGGGGTGAGCAGTTACCTGATCGGCAGCCTGCGCTGGATGGAAGAATTAAACCTGGATCTGGGAACGCTGGCGACCCGGGCGGCGAAGTTGCAGCAGGACGGTGCCACCGTCTCGGCCCTGGCGCAGCGCACCCCGCAGGGCCTGGTCCTGCGCGCCCTGATGGCCTTTGGCGACGAGCCCAAGCCGGGCGCCAAAGAGGCGCTGGCGGTGCTGCGGGCGCGGGGCATCCGTACGGTGATGATTACCGGCGATAACCGGGGCGCCGCTGAAGCCATGGCGCGGCGGCTGGGCCTGCGGCCCGAAGAAGGCGAAGTCATGGCGGAGGTGTTGCCGGGGGAGAAGGCGGCCCAGGTGGCCAGACTCAGGCGGGGCGGCCACACATTTTTCCGACGGGCCATCCCGGGGAAAAATAGCCCCCTCGGGGGGGAGCGCCGTAGCCGCAGTGACAAGCGTGGCGGTCACATCGTGGTGATGGTGGGCGACGGCGTGAACGATGCCCCGGCGCTTGCCGCCGCCGACGTCGGGATGGCGATGGGCAATGGAACGGATGTGGCCATGCATGCTGCCGGCATCACGCTGATGCGCGGCGACCCCGCGCTGGTGGCCGCAGCGCTGGAGATTTCCGATCGCACGGTGTCCAAGATCCGGCAAAACCTCTTTTGGGCCTTTGCCTACAACGTGGCCGGTCTACCGCTGGCGGCATTCGGGTTCCTGAATCCGGTGCTGGCGGGTGCGGCCATGGCCCTGAGTTCGGTCAGTGTTCTGGGCAACGCACTGCTGCTCCGGCGCTGGCGACCGCGCCGGGAGGGATGAGGAAGAGCGTCTGCATCACCCCAAGGAATCCGAACTCCTGTTTCCGGCCGCTTGCCAATTACCGACAGCGCCCGAATGGCCGCCGCAATTTGAAGCCAGTGGCGTGTGACCGAAGCAGCGGCAGCGATCGCCGTGACCCTTTGGCGGACCGCAGACATTAAAGAAAATAGTCTTGTAACCTTTATGGGACCGGCGCTGTAAGCTATTAAAATAATAGCATATTGGGCCCGACTCAAAAGTGGTAGGTGAAGCCCAGGCTGAAGAGGGTCTCGTGTTTGTCGGCCTGGCGGGTACGGCCTACAGTGC
Organism: Polaromonas sp.; assembly: GCA_046714915.1. Classification (GTDB taxonomy): domain Bacteria; phylum Pseudomonadota; class Gammaproteobacteria; order Burkholderiales; family Burkholderiaceae_C; genus Polaromonas. The sequence goes on from JBKJZS010000317.1 coordinate 2,974, forward strand.
CATCGAGTTGCCAGCCGGGCGCCACTTCGGTGCGCAGCCCCAGCTGAAATACCGGGGCGCTCTGCTTTTGTCCATACCACTCGGCGTGGGCCGTGACCGGGCCCAGCGCGCGCTCGACCGCCAGGCCCCAGGTGCGCAGTGTCGGTCCGCCGGGAGCGTGCACGGCGCCCAGATTGAAATGTGCGGCGCCGCCGTCGTGGTTGCAGCTGAGCATGCCATTGACAGAGGGCGTGCTGCCGCTGGTGCCGGTGGTCTGCGAGAGGCCGACCGCCAGACCCAGGTTGCAGGCATCGCTGCGCGAAGGACTGAGCAGGAACTTGGCCTGCAGCGCTGTGCTGCGGGTGCGCTGCTGGCTGTCGCGTGACAGACTGGCGCCGAGCTCGATGCCGGTGCCCGGCGCGTAGGCCGGTGCAACCGTCCACACGCGGGCGCCGCCGGGCTGGCGCGCGTACCAGGCCTCGATATGCCCGGTGCCGGGCTCGTCCACGCTGGCATCATCGACGTTGAGCGGACGACCGGCATGCGCCAGACCGGTCAGGCCGATCCCTAACAACAGCACGCCGAGGAAGGGCAACCAGGCACTGGGTTTTTTCATGCAGTGATTCTATTGCTGCAACCCGACGCTTGCCGCAGAGCGCGGCCAGCGCGCGATAAAGCTTAAATCAGGCCATCGCGGGGTAGTCGGTGTAGCCCTTGGCGCCACCGCCGTAAAAAGTGGCCTGGTCCGGTTTGTTCAGCGCAGCGCCCTCGCGCAGGCGGCGAACCAGGTCCGGGTTGGCGAGGAAGGGCTTGCCAAACGCGACCAGGTCGGCGCCGTTGGCCACGGCGTGCTCGGCAAGCGCTTTGTCGTAGCCGTTGTTCACCATCCAGGCGCCCTGGCCGCCAGCCTTGCGATATGCCGCTTTCAGCGCGGCGTAGTCAAACGGGCGGTCCGGTAGCTCGCGCAAGCCGCCGGTCGCGCCTTCGATGATGTGGATGTAGGCCAGGTTCAGCGGCGCCAGTTGTTTGATCACATAGTCGAACAGCGGCTGCGGATCGGCGTCGTGCACGTCGTTCGCCGGTGTGACCGGCGACAGGCGAATGCCGGTGCGGCCACCACCAATCGCGCTGGTGACGGCGCGCACCACTTCCAGCAGCAGCCGGGCCCGGTTTTCGATGCTGCCGCCGTAGTCGTCGCCGCGCTGGTTGGAGCCGCTTTTGAGGAACTGGTCGAGCAGGTAGCCATTGGCGCCATGGATTTCCACACCATCGAAGCCGGCGGTGTCCACCGCATTGCGTGCGGCGGCCTGGTAGCTGTGCACGATGCCGGGCAGCTCTTCGGACTGGAGGGCGCGCGGCTGGGAGGTTTGCACAAAGGCGGGCACGCCGTCCTTGATCAGCACGGTTTTGGTTTTGGCGGTGATGGCCGACGGCGCGACCGGCTGGCCACCGTCCGGCTGGAGATCGTTGTGCGAGACGCGGCCGACATGCCACAGCTGCACCACGATTTTGCCGCCCGCGTCGTGCACGGCCTGGGTCACGTGTTTCCAGCCGTCGAGCTGTTCGGTTCCGTAAAGCCCGGGGACGTCGGAATAGCCCTGGCCTTGGTGGCTGATGGCGGTGGCCTCGGTGATCAGCAGGCCACCGCTGGCACGCTGCGTGTAGTACTCGGCCATCAGCGGGGTGGGAACGGCGCCCGGTGCGCGGTTGCGCGTGAGGGGTGCCAGCACGATGCGGTTGGCGAGTTGAAGGTCACCGGCCTGGGTGGGGTTGAATAAGGAGGGCATGGGGGGAGATCCGGAAAGTGAAAACAGCTTGCAGTGTGAGGCGAGATCAATTGGCTTGTGCAACACGGGCTGCTGGATTCGTGTTAGCGGGGTTCGCGGCGGCAAGTAGCGACCCTGTCATTGCGGACTTTATCCGCAATCCATACCGCACGAACTCTTGCGTCACGCTGCGCC
>JBKJZS010000318.1:0-4180 GCA_046714915.1 Polaromonas sp.
GGCATGCCCTTCAGGGGAACGCTGCGCAGTGGCTGCTCCACGCCAGCCAAGCCGATGGTTTGGCGAATTTCACGATGTGGGCTGAATCCGGTCGGTTTTCGTCAATTTTTGATGGGTTCGCATGCCCGTTTTTCTGCGCGGGGGCACATCGGACTCGTGGGCTGATCAGACAGGCCGGTCATACCTCGACCGCCAAACCTCAACGCTCATACCACGAGTTTCTCTGTGCCTGTCATCGCTTGCACTGCTTCCGATGCAGGCGATCAGGACGAGCAAACCCGACTTTCCGGAGCGGATTCGGCCGGATGGCGCTGTGGCTGCCAACTTGTCCGATAATCGCGGTGCCCATGAAAACCCTCTCCGACTGGCTGGCGCACTGCGAGCGCCTGCACCCGATCCCCATCGACCTGGGGCTTTCCCGTGTTCAAAGCGTCGCCCGGCGAATGGGACTCCGATTTACCTGCCCGGTCATCACGGTGGCTGGCACCAACGGCAAGGGCTCCAGCTGCGCGATGCTCGAAGCCATCCTGCTGCAGGCCGGCTACCGCACCGGGGTCTACACCTCGCCGCATCTGGTCCATTTTGAAGAACGCTGCCGCATCCGCGGCGAGATGGTACTGGCCAGCGATCTGTTGCCGCACTTTGCCCGGGTTGAGGCGATGCGGGGTACGACCTCGCTGACTTATTTTGAGTTCACCATGCTGGCCATCATGAGCCTGATGGCGGGCACCCCCCTGGATGTGGTGATCCTGGAAGTCGGCGTGGGTGGCCGGCTGGACTCTGTCAACATCATTGATACCGACTGCGCCCTCATCACCAGCATCGACCTGGACCACATGGAGCTGCTCGGCCCCGACCGTGAAAGTATTGGCCGGGAAAAAGCGGGCATCATGCGCGCCGGCAAACCGGCGGTGATCGGCGATCCGGTGCCACCCCAAAGTGTTTTGGACCATGCATCCGAAATAGGCGTTGACCTGTGGCGTCCGGGTCACGACTTCAATTTTTCCGGCGACAAGCAGCAATGGGCCTGGGCCGGCCGGGGCCGGCGTTATTCCGGCCTGGCCTATCCGGCCTTGCGTGGCGCCAATCAGCTGGTCAATGCGTCGGGCGTGCTGGCGGCGCTGACCGCGTTGCGCGATCGTCTGCCGGTGACGGCGCAGGCGGTGCGCAACGGGCTGGCGATGGTCGAGTTGCCTGGCCGGTTCCAGATCATCTCGGGCCAGCCGACGCTGGTGCTGGACGTGGCGCACAACCCGCACTCGGTGGCGGCGCTGGCCGAGAACCTGGATGCGATGGGTTTTTACCCCGGTACCCATGCCGTGTTCGGTGCCATGGTCGACAAAGATCTTTCTGCGATGCTGACGCGCGTTGGTCCGCTGATTGATCACTGGTATTTCACTGATTTGCCGACCGCCCGCGCCGCGAGCGGGACGGATTTGATGGCGCAATGGCAGGCTCTGAACGCGCGCGCGGACGTGCGCGCCAGCGTGCACGGCGACCCGGTGCAAGCCCTGCAGGCAGCCATCGCCGCCGCAGACCCCGCTGATAGAATTGTGGTGTTCGGATCGTTCTACACGGTGGGGGGTATTTTGAAACACGGCCTGCCCCGTCTTTTTGCCCCACACGCCACGCCCGACAGGCCCGCTTCATCAACCGATACCTAACGGATACTGTTTATCACCATGCCGTTTTTCAACTTTCGTCGGGGCCAACCATCCACTGCTGCTGCCGGGTCCGGTGCCCCCACCGAGAGCGTGGAAGTGGTGCGTAAACGCGCCAAGCACCGCCTGATTGGCGCCACGATCCTGGTGCTGGCGGGGGTGGTGGGTTTTCCGTTGCTGTTCGACACGCAGCCGCGGCCGGTGGCGGTCGATATTCCGATTGAAATTCCCGGAAAAAACACGGTCAAGCCCCTGTTGATGCCGGTTCCAGCCGCCGCACCGGCAGCCGCTGCGAGCGCCGCCAGTGCGGGCAGCGACAAGGTGCCGGCGGCGGTCAGCCTAACGCCCCGTGAAGAAATATTCATGGAAAAAAAGGTTGAAACCATTGATAAACCTGCGCCGATAGCTATCAAAAATGAAGCAAAACTCGAATCCAAGCCTGAGCCAAAGTCAGAGCCTGAGCCTAAAGTGGTCCCCAAAGCGTCCCCGTCCAGCGACGAGGGCACACGCGCCAAAGCACTGCTGGACGGCAATGCGGCCCCGGCTGAGGCAGAAGGGCGCCTGGTCGTGCAGGTCGGCGCTTTTGCCGATGCCGACAAGGCCCGCGAAGTCCGCCAGAAACTTGAAAGGGCAGGTCTGAAAACCTACACCCAGGTGGCAGAGACCAAAGACGGCAAGCGCATTCGTGTCCGGGTCGGGCCCTTTGCCAGCAAAGCTGAGGCGGACAAAGCCGCCAGCAAGATCAAAAGCCTTGATTTGCCGGCCGCCGTCCTGACCTTGTAGGCTCATGAAGTGTCGTGGTAGTTGCTGATTGGGCTTTTCTGGGGGTGTTGGCGATTTCGCTGATTCTCGGTGCCTGGCGAGGTCTGGTGTACGAGGTCTTGTCCGTGATCGGGTGGGCGCTGTCGTTTTACCTGGCGCAATGGTTTGCGCCGGATGTTGCCACCCGATTGCCGCTGCAGGGTGCTTCTAATACTGTGCGTTACGCTGCGGCTTTTGTGCTTATTTTCATAGCAGCCGTGTTTTTGGCCGGCCTTCTCGCCGTTCTGATTAAAAAGCTGGTGGAGGCTATCGGCTTGCGGCCGGTGGACCGCACACTGGGTGCGGCGTTTGGTGTGGTGCGTGGCTTGATCTTGTTGCTGGCGGTGACCGTGGTGATCAACATGACTGCGCTCAAGGCCAGCGCCTGGTGGCAGGAGTCCCAGGGCGCTGAAGTGTTGACGGCAGCACTCAGGGGTTTGAAACCGGTTTTGCCTGAACAGTTTGCAAAGTATCTGAATTAGTTATATGGCCCTCACCCTTTTCACTTCGCGTGCCTTCGGCGGTGCTCTGCCCCTTTCACCACCAAGGGGGCTGTCTGCCCTTGGGGCGGTCCGCCGAAAAATGGGAGTTACCACGCTGGTTGCTTCGTGTAGCGCGTTTTCCAGCGGAATATTGATGAACGGAAATTTATGTGCGGAATAGTTGGTGTTGTCAGCAACGCCCCGGTTAACCAGCTGATTTATGACGGCTTGCTTCTGCTGCAGCACCGGGGGCAGGACGCTGCCGGTATCGTCACGCAGCAGGGACACAAGTTTTTCATGCACAAGGCCAAAGGCATGGTGCGCGACGTGTTTCGCACCCGCAACATGCGTGCTTTACCTGGCAATGTCGGCCTCGGCCAGGTGCGTTATCCAACTGCGGGCAATGCCTACAGCGAAGATGAAGCGCAGCCGTTTTACGTCAACGCGCCATTTGGCCTGGTGTTGTCGCACAACGGCAACCTGACCAACGCCGCGGTGCTCAAAGCCGAGCTGTTCAATACCGACCACCGCCACATCAACACCGAGAGTGATTCCGAGGTGCTGCTCAACGTGTTGGCCCACGAGCTGGAAAAAACCACGCGCGGCCTGCCGCTCGCGCCGGTCGATGTGTTTGCCGCCGTGCGCGGCGTGCACAAGCGTGTCAAGGGTTCTTATGCCGTGGTGGCCTTGATTGCTGGCCATGGATTGCTGGCTTTTCGCGACCCGTTTGGCATTCGACCGCTGTGCCTGGGCCGTGGTCAGAACGAAAGTGGCAACACCGTGATGGTCGCCAGCGAATCGGTGGCGCTGGAAGGCACTTCACACCAGTTTGTACGCGACATTGCGCCCGGTGAAGCAGTCTTCGTCGATCTCGAAGGTACTGTCCATGCGGAACAGTGCGCGGCCCATCCGCAGCTCAGCCCTTGCATTTTCGAGTTTGTCTACCTGGCCCGTCCCGACTCCGTACTCGACGGCATCTCGGTCTATCAGGCCCGCCTGAACCTGGGTGAAACGCTGGCCAAACGCGTGGTGTCCACGGTGCCGCCGAATGAAATTGATGTGATCATTCCGATCCCTGAATCGAGCCGCCCGAGTGCCACGCAACTGGCGCATTTGCTGGGCATTCCCTACCGCGAAGGGTTTGTGAAAAACCGTTACGTCGGCCGCACCTTCATCATGCCCGGGCAGGGCGAACGCGCGAAGTCGGTCAAGCGCAAGCTCAACGCGATACCGCTG
>JBKJZS010000319.1:0-6834 GCA_046714915.1 Polaromonas sp.
AGGCAGCGCGCCGTCCCGGCGCGCGTGGGTTCCGGCGCGCGAGTGACGCTCTCGCTTCAGCCCGCTTGAGGCGGGCCGACGCGCGCGTCCTTCATGCCTCGCGCAGCGCCCTTTTCAATTCAATGCCGAGCTCCGGCTTGTGCGCAAACGGGCTGGTGGGGTTGCGCGCCTGCAGGATGTCTTCGAGGCGGGTCTGGACTGAGCCAATCGCCTTCGGGTGACTGTAGATGTAGAACTGGTTGGCCGCCACCGCATCGAACACCTTTTGCGCCACGTCGGCGGCTGTCACCTTGCCGGAACCCACGGCCTTGTCGCTCATGGCCTGGCCGATAAGCTGGCTTTTGGTCGGCCTGGTGGCCGGTAGGTCATCCGGCCGGTTGCGATGGCTCTGGCTGATGCCAGTAGGTACAAAGAAGGGGCACAACACCGAAGCACCGATCTGGTCGGTGACGAGTGACAGATCCTGATAGAGGGTTTCGCTCATGCTGACCACCGCATGTTTACTGACGTTGTAAATGCCCATGTTGGGCGCATTGAGCAGCCCAGCCATGCTGGCGGTGTTGACAATATGACCCTGCCAGGCGGGGTCTTTTTTCGCCGCGTCCAGCATCATCGGCGTGAAGACTCGCACGCCGTGGGCCACGCCCATCAGGTTGACGCCTATCACCCACTCCCAGTCTTTCAGCGTGTTCTCCCAGATCAGTCCACCCGCGCCTACGCCGGCGTTGTTGAAGACCAGGTGCGGCGCGCCGAACCGTTCCAGCACCGCCGCGCCCAGCGCTTCGACCTCGTCGGCTTTGGAGACGTCAAGCCGGAACGGCAGCACCTGCGCGCCGGTAGCGGAAATCTCGGCGGCTGCCTGGTCGAGCGCATCTTGCTGCACGTCGGCCAACACCAGGTTCATCCCGAGTTTGGCGCCAATGCGGGCACACTCCAGGCCGAAGCCCGAAGCCGCGCCGGTGAGAACGGCTGTTTTGCCTTTGAAATCCGTGATCATGCGAGTCCTCTTTTAAATTTCGACTTTTTTCAGTACATAGCCAATACGCGGGAAATGCACGTGCACGGTGCCCACCCGCTCGTTGGTACGGCTCAAGCTGTAGTGCGTGCGCGTCGCGGCGATCAGTTCGCCTTCGGTGGGTTCCGGCCCGAAGCTCTCGGCTGTAACAGTGACGCGGCTGCCCAGCGGGATGCCGTGCTCGTCCTGAAAGGTGCTGTCGCGCAACAGGCCGTGGCCGACCGGCATGGCTTCGGCCTTGGCCGCCGTGGCGATGGCTTGCGCGGCATCGAACTTTTCCATGCTGCCCTGGCCGATGGCATGCATGCGGTCCATCCAGTCGATCACGGCTGGCGTGTGCTGCAAAATGTCAGCCATCACCGGCGTGCGCACGCGGGTGAACCACAGCGGGTGGTAAGCCGAAAAATCTGCCACGCAGGGTACATTGCCCAACAGGTAGGGCTGGTCGTCCAGCATGTCGGACAGGCGGCGCAGATAGGACTTGTAGGCCGCTGCCGCGTCGGCAGGGAACATGCGCGGCTGGTTGTTGCGCATGGCCTTGCGGTCTTCGCTGAACGCCTTGCCCGCCTCGGGCGGCGCGCCGGCGAACATCTGGGCGGCGCCTTTGGGGCCAAGGTTGTGCGCCATCGCCGCCCAAAAAAGGGTGCCGTCAGCCCACTGCGCCAGGATACGGGCCAGGCCTTTGCCCGGCTCCGGGTAGATGGACGGCATGGGTTGCAGGTGTTCCAGCACATCGCAGATCAGCGCACTGTCGCAATAAATGTCGGCGCCAATCTGCATGAAAGGCGTCTTGCGGTAGCCCCCGGTGAGCGCCAGTACATCCGGCTTGGGCAGGATGCTGGGGATAATCACCGACTTCCAGGCCAGCTGTTTGTAGCCGAGGATGAGGCGGATTTTTTCCGAAAATGGTGAGTTCGGATAGTGGTGAAGAAACAGCTCGTTCATGTTGGCTCCAGTGGGTTGTCATCCCGGACTCGATCCGGGATCCATGGCGGTGCGCAGGGGATGGATTGCGGATCGAGTCCGCAATGACAAGAATATGCACTCATGTCGGCATGGCCCGATTGATCAGACCATCGATATCCAGCCCGGCACCCAGCGTCCCAAACGCCTGGCCCCAGTTGCCGGCCAGCCGTGAATCGCAGAAAGCGCCGAACACTGCCGCTGGTGCGGTCTGACAAATCAACGCGGCTTGCACTGCCAGCGCCACGTCCTGCGCCAGCCGCCGGGCTTCCATTTCACCCGTCATTTCCCTCACGCGTACCGGCAGCGCGGCGGCCAGACGGTCCAGGGCGGGGTGGGCGCCTTTGGCCGGTGCCAGCTCATGCACCAGCGCGGCGGCGGCATCCGCCTTGCGCAAAACGCGCATCAAATCGAGCGCCATGATGTTGCCGGCACCTTCCCAAATCGAATTCAGCGGCATTTCGCGGTAGATACGGGCCATGATGCCTTGACCGCCCTCCTCCACGTAGCCATTGCCGCCCAGGCATTCCATCGCTTCCTGCGCAAAATGGCTGCCGCGCTTGCAGATCCAGAACTTGGCAATGGGCGTGAGCAAGCGCGCCATGACCACCTCGTGCGCGTCGTCAGCACGGTCAAAAGTCCGCGCCAGCCGCAGCGCCAGCGCGGTTGACGCTTCGGCCTCGAGGGCCAGATCGGCCAGCACATTGCGCATCAGCGGCTGCTCGATCAGGCGTTTGCCGAAGGCCTGTCGTTGGGAGGTGTGATGCAGTGCGATGCTCAGCGCCTGACGCATCAGCCCGCTTGTTCCCAGGGCACAATCGAGCCGCGTCATGCTGCCCATCTCGAGGATTTGCGGCACGCCCCGCCCTTCCTCCCCGACCAGCCAGGCGAGGGCGCCATGAAACTCCACTTCCGAGCTGGCATTGGCCTTGTTGCCCAGCTTGTCTTTCAGGCGCAGTAAGTGCATGGCGTTCAGCGTTCCGCCAGGCAAGACCCGCGGCATGAAAAAGCAGCTCAGGCCGGCAGGGCTCTGGGCCAGCACCAGAAACGCATCGCACATGGGCGCCGACAAAAACCACTTGTGCCCGACCAGGCGAAAGCGCTGGCCCCAGGCGTCCGAACCATCGGCCGTGGCCTGGGTGGTGTTGGCCCGCACATCCGAGCCACCCTGCTTCTCCGTCATGCCCATGCCCATGGTGAGGCCCGGTTTTTGCGAAAACAGCCTGAGCGTCGGGTCATAGGCGCGACTGATGAGTTTGGGGCCCCAGTCGGCGTACACCGCCGCATTGTTGCGCAGCGCAGGAATGACGGCATAGGTCATGGAAATGGGGCACAGGATGGAGGGCTCTAGCTCGGTGAAGAGCATGAAGCCAGCAGCGCGCTGTAGATGCGGGGATATTGCCCCCCCGCTTGTCACTTCGTGTACTACGCCGCCGCCCGGTGGGGCGAATTTTCCTTCGGGCGGCCCTGCGGAAAATTCAGCCCCGGCGCTTACCCCGCCGTCTTGACAAGATGGTGCCGCCCAAGGTGTGCCATGCAAACCCGCGTCGGTGGCCAGCGTCATGAGCGCGTGGTAGCTGGGGTGAAACTCCACCTGGTCCACACGTCGGCCAAAGCGGTCGTGACTGTGCAACTCGGGGGTATGAATATTGGCCAGGCGGGCATGGGTTTGCATCTCTGCAGTTCCGAGCTGAGCACCCAGCGCGTGCAACGGCGCCGTCTCCAGCGTCGGCGCGTTGAACTTCAACCCATCGCGCAAGGCCAGGTTGCCGGTGAACAGGCTGTAGTTGACCAGCGGCTCGGGCTGATTGAAGACTTCGTGGCTGGCCTGCATCACATCTCCTTGACGGCCGCGAAGCAGCCTCCTTAGTTCAGTTTAACCAGCTGCTTGCCGAAGTTTTTGCCTTTAAGCAAACCAATGAAAGCTTCCGGCGCCGATTCAATGCCTCGCGCGATCGACTCGCGAAACTTGAGTTTTCCAGTCGCGACCAGCGTGCCCAACTCGGCCAGCGCTGCGGGCCAGTGCTCCATGTGTTCGCTGACAATAAAGCCCTGCACCTTCAGGCGATTCGTCAGAATCAGCTGCGGCTGGGACAGCGGCACCGGCTGGCCGTCGTAGCCGGCGATCATGCCGCAAACAGCGATGCGGCCAAAGGCGTTCATGCGGCTGAGCACGGCGTCCAGAATCGGACCACCGACGTTCTCAAAATAGCAGTCCACCCCCTCGGGCGTGGCTTCCTTGAGAGCGTTGTAAAGCGACTTGGCATCCATGTGCGCTTTGTAGTCGATGCAAGCGTCAAAACCCAGCTCTTCGACCACGTAGCGGCACTTGTCCGGCCCACCGGCCAGACCGACGGCCCGGCAGCCGCGCGCTTTGGCGAGCTGGCCGACGACGCTGCCTACCGCACCGCTGGCAGCACTGACCACCACGGTTTCGCCGGCTTTGGGCTCACAGATTTTTGTCAAACCGTACCAGGCCGTGACGCCGGGCATGCCAACCGAGCCGAGGTAGGCGCTCAGCGGGATTTGCGCGGTATCGACTTTGCGCAATGCGCCCGGCTGAGTGGCATCAACAACGCTGTACTGCTGCCAGCCGCCCATGCCGACCACCTTGTCGCCGATGACGAACTTGGGATGCTTGGACTCGATTACTTCACCGACCGTGCCGCCACCCATGACCTGACCCAGCGCTTGCGGCTGGGCATAACTCTTGGCATCGTTCATGCGTCCGCGCATGTAAGGGTCCAGGCTCAGGTAGTGGTGGCGCACCAGCACCTGGCCGTCCTGCAGCTGCGGGATGTCGCTGCTGACGAGTTTGAAGTTGCTGGCGACGGCTTCGCCGCTGGGGCGGTTGTCCAAGAGGACTTGCTGGTTGCTTGGCATCGGTATCTCCTGAAAATGCTATTAATTTGAGAGCTGCTTTCGCCCGTAAAATAAGGGCTTTAGCATGATTTGACTATTAAATTCGCCTAATCCGTCGAAATCACGGTATGGAGCGGGTTCACGTCTTTCGGCCCGACGGCCAGCCGCTTGACGTATTTGAAGGTCCCGGTCGAGTGGGCGCAGGCTCGTCCATCTTCATCGAAAACCGTGCCCTCGGTAAATGCCATCGTCGCGGTACGGTGCATCAACCGGCCTTTACCGGTCAGTTTGCCGCGCGCCGGCTGCATGAAGCTGGTTTTCATCTCGATGGTGACCACGCCCATGTCCGGCTGCACGCTGCGCGCTGCGGTGGCCATGGTCACGTCGAGCAGCGTCATCAGTGCGCCGCCGTGTGTGACAGAAAACGAGTTCAGGTGTTCGGGCTTGGGCGCGTAATCGATCTGCGAGTGGCCACCCTCGAACAGAACCAGCTCAAGGCCGAGGTGGTGGACGAAGGGAATCTCGACGCCGAAGTTCATGAGGCCCCTCGCCTGTCCTCACCCAAAGTTTTTCCGCCGGGCCGCCCCAAGGAAAAATGCGCCCCCTCGGGGGGTAGCGCCGTACGCGAAGCGACAAGCGTGGGGGCCAGGGTTTTTCCGCCGGGCCGCCCCAAGGAAAAATGCGCCCCCTCGGTGGGCAGAGAGCTACGCGTAGCGAGCGAACGTGGGGGCTTCATTTCTAGCCGCCGGTGATTGCAGAGACGCCGCCGTCCACCGCCAGCCACTGGGCGGTGATGTGTTTGCCGGCGTCCGACGCGTAGAGCACGCACAGGCCTTTGAGGTCTTCGTCATCGCCCAGCCGGCGCAGCGGGGCATGGGCCGCGAGTTTTTCTTCGCCCAGGGCTTTAAGCGTGCCGACAGTCATTTTGCTGGGAAAAAATCCCGGGCAGATGGCGTTGACGGTGATGTTGTGTTTGCCCCATTCGCAGCCCAGTGCGCGGGTGAAGTTGACGACCGCGCCCTTGGACGTGTTGTAGGCAAGGGTGGTCATCTCGGGTGGATTGCCCCCCAGCCCGGCAATGGACGCGACGTTGATGATGCGGCCTGACCGGCGCGCAATCATGCTGTGTTTGGCAATGTGCTGGCTCAGGATGAAATAGCCGCGAATGTTCAGGTTCATCACCTTGTCCCAGGCTTCCACCGGGTGGTCTTCGGCGGGCGCGCCCCAGGCGGCACCCGCGTTGTTGACCAGAATGTCGACGTGCCCCAGGCGCTTGATGGTTTCATCGGCCAGCGCGCGGATATCCGCTTCTTTGGAACAGTCGGCGGCGATCCAGTCGGCGTCAATGCCGGCCGATTTCAATTCGGCTGCTGCTTCCACCAGGTCTTCGGCCTTGCGCGAGCTGAGCATGAGCTTGGCGCCGGCTTCTCCGAGCGCCCGCGCAAGTTGCAGGCCCAGGCCCCGTGAGCCGCCGGTGACAAGTGCGGTTTTTCCGGTGAGGTCGAACAGTTGCTGGATGGTACGGGTCACTGGGTTTCTCCTTGGGTTTCGTAATCAAGCACGGTGCGGCCGTCAGGCAAGGCGCCCAGTCCGCTGCTGATTTGTTGATGATGAGGATGATTTTGTAGGCAGCCCGTGCGGCGCCGTCTTCAAACTCTGAGTAAAGCACAACATCGCAATTGGCTTCCAGCCGGACTGTCCTGATGGCGACTTCAAACGCCAGCAGGCCCGGAACCAGCTGGCGACAGCGGTCTAGCCGCGCCTTGAAATGCGGCGCGTCAGCGGGATCTGTGAGCTTCCACATCACGCTGTGCTTGATCATGGCTTAACCTTCATCCTTGAGCGTAAGTAGATCAGGACAAAGCCAAGTGCGGCAACCAGTGCGCCCGCCACCACCAGGGACCAGCCCAGCGCGTCGTCGGTGCGCTGAACCGACAGGCCCAGGACCAATGACAGCAGTCCACCATAAATCAGAATCCAGGTCAGACCCTGCA
>JBKJZS010000320.1:0-3286 GCA_046714915.1 Polaromonas sp.
CCCTGGGCCTGCATTTCAGCGAGCTTGGCGGCGGCGGCTTTTTCAAGTTCAGCGCGTTTGACTTCGAATTCCTTGATCGCAGCGGCAGTGGCACGGCGTGCGCGGCCAGACGGGATCAGGAAATTACGGGCGTAGCCGTCTTTGACTTTGACGACTTCACCCAGATTGCCCAGGTTGACGACTTTGTCGAGCAGAATGATTTGCATGGACGTGTTACTTACAGGCTACGGTGCTGGTCGCTGTAAGGCAGCATCGCGAGGAAACGAGCGCGCTTGACGGCGGTGTTGATCTGGCGCTGAAAAATCGCACGGGTACCAGTCAACCGGGCCGGGATGATTTTTCCATTTTCGGATACGAAATCGCGCAGGGTGTCGATGTCTTTGTAGTCGATTTCTTCAACGCCAGCGGCTGTGAAACGGCAAAAACGCTTGCGTTTGAACAGCAGGGATTGGGTATTGCGCTTGGGGCGCTTGTCTTTGTTAAAACGTTTTGGTCCGGGCATGATGGACTCCTTAAATGGGGTTCAGTACTTGATCTAAAGCTTGAATATGAAAAACTACACTCTTGCTACCGCGCGCATTGACCAGAAAACCTGTGAACCTGAAGGCCTTGCCTAATGTCAGCCGGCCTGTTTGTTCAGCCAGCGTCCCAAAAGCAACCGCCTTGACCGTTAATTTGACCTGCCGGCTGGTACCTGCCTCTACCATTTCCGACTCGTGTTCAAGTACAAAATTGGCAACAGGAATTCCAGCGGGGGTGTAGCGAAGAGGGCTGGCCTCGGCGATACAAGCGGTCAATTCAACGCGGTTCACTGCAGGATTATTTGCGCAGCAGTGAGTCGTTCAACAGCATCTGTGGCAACTCAATGAAGAGTTAGGCCGCATACTCCTGCTGCTGATTCTTGCGGGCTTCTTCCCTCTCGACGTTTCTCATCATCAGGGACGGGCCAGTTTCAGCCTTCTTCTTCAGCACCGTCAGGTGGCGCAACACGGCATCGTTGAACTTGAATGCATGTTCAATTTCGTCCATCACGGCCTGACTGGCTTCAATGTTGATGCACAGGTAGTGTGCCTTGGCAAGTTTCTGGATCAGGTATATCAGCTGGCGACGGCCCCAATCTTCAACCCGATGCACTTTTCCACCGCCGGCGGTAATCATGCCCTTGTAACGCTCCAGCATCGCTGGGACTTGCTCGCTTTGATCCGGATGGATCAGCAAGACGATCTCGTAATGACGCATAAACTCTCCTTGTGGTTAATAAAAGCTGCCCCAGCGTCGTTAAGGGTGCAGCAAGGCGAAGCCCATGATTATAGCCTGTTGCTGATGAGGGGCGGAACAAGCGCCGCTTCCCGTTGGATACCCAACCGACGGTCAAGGGAGCATGCTGACGCCCGGGAGCCTGTCAGGCTTGGAATGTCGAACGCGGCAATGGACCCCGGTGAGGATCGATTTAGCCGGGTTTACCGGGCCACAGCCCCGTTACGTAGCAAGAAAACGAGAAAACGGACCGCTGCGACCGTTTTTCAGCCAACGCCCCCTCAACCCGGCAGGCTCCTAGAGGATTTTCAGGTCCGGATAACGGACGTGCTCCACCAGATCCTGCGCTTCCTGACTGGGTGGCGGGGTGATCAGGCTAACCAGTACGATCACGGCAAAACCGACCGGCACACCAAACAGGCCTGCCGAAATAGGGTCAATTCCCCACCAAAGCTCGATCGGCGAATTGATGCCAAAGATGGTGCGTAACCAGGGCTGATTGGCGACCATGTAATAAGAGGTCACGCCCAGCCCTGAGAGCATGCCCAGCGACGCTGCAATGCCGGTGGCACGTTTCCAGAAAATACCCAGGCTGAGTGCCGGAAAAAATGAAGCCGCCGCAAAGGAAAAGGCTGCCGATACCAAAAACAGGATGTCAGCAGGTTTTTGGGCCGCCACGTAGGCCGCAAACAAGGCCACGATGAGCAGCAGAATTTTAGACACCGTCACCCGGCTCACGGTCGAAGCGTTGGGGTCTATCATCTTGTAATACAAGTCATGACCCAGGGCATTGGCAATAGTCAGCAGCAGGCCGTCCGCCGTGGAGAGCGCTGCCGCCAGCCCGCCCGCAGCCACCAGCGCTGATATGACATAAGGCAGACCCGCAAGTTCAGGGGTAAGCAGCACAATGATGTCTCCGCCTATCGTCATTTCATTGAGCTGCAGGATGTTGTCCTTGTTGACATCGACCACTGAAAGCAGCGCGTGGTCGACCTTGCTCCACGAGTTGACCCAGGCGGGCAGCTGGTCAAACGGTGTGCCGACCAGCACCGTGAAGATTTCATATTTCACCAGCACGGCGAGCGCCGGCGCGGTGAAATACAGCAGCAGGATGCAGCCCAGCGACCAGGTAACCGATTGACGCGCCTCCCTGACGCTGGGGACGGTGTAGTAACGCATCAGAATGTGCGGCAACGCTGCGGTTCCCACCATCAGACAAAAAATCAGCGCCAGAAAATTCCGGCGCGAGGTGTCATACAGTTCTTTTTCTTCTGGCGTTCCATCCGGGTCACCTGCAAACTGCGCGGCATGGGCGGGCATGCCATTGAGGGGCTGGGTTTTCAGGTCCGCCGCGGCTTTGGCGGCTGCCCAGGCCCTGCTGGCCGCGGCTTCATCTTTGGGCATGGTGGCCAGTACCCTGGCCGCAGAAGAAATTTCCCCCACAGAAGCGTTGGCGCTTTTGAGCGCCTCCATCCTTTTGCTGGCGGCGAGCTTTTCGGCAGCCAAAGAAGCCGCCGGATCCTCCAGCTTTTCTGCCAAAGCCTCGGATCGCTGCTGGAATATCGCGCGGACCTGCAGCTCTTTAGGATCGGAGACCAGCTCTTTTTCCTTGGCGCTGACCTTCTCCAGCTGAAAGCCGTAGATCAGCTGCGGTACCGGCACACCGGTCTGCTTGACCGACAGCCAGACCACCGGAATCAGATAAGCCACGACCAGAATGATGTACTGGGCCACCTGGGTCCACGTCACGGCGCGCATGCCGCCCAGGAAAGAGCACACCAAAATACCGCCCAGGCCGAGGAAAATCCCGAGTTCGAACGCTACCCGCGTAAGGTAGGACGTGATAAGCCCAACGCCATAAATCTGGGCCACCAGGAAAGTGAAGCAGCACAGAATCGCGGCAGCAAGGCCAATCAGACGCGGCAGGTGCCCGCCGTAGCGTTCGCCCAGAAAGTCAGGAATGGTGAATTGACCAAACTTGCGCAGGTAAGGTGCCAGCACCAGGGCGACCAGGCAATAGCCGCCCGTC
>JBKJZS010000321.1:0-3439 GCA_046714915.1 Polaromonas sp.
CGATTGCGCGGTACGTTATTTACGCGAGCGCGCGGGGCCGGGGCCCGTTCACGGTGCAAGCCTCGCCGGTTCGCTCGAATCGCTCCACCCAGCACTGGACCGGGGCGCTGTCGCAGCCCGATGCTGCAGGTGTGGAGGGGGTGGTCATGACGGCGACGGCCGTGACCGCGGCGCGGCGCCAGACTTGGGGCGTCAATGACACGCCCATGCCGGCTGTGGCGCCGCCGGCCGAGACGACGCGGCTCAGCATCAAAGGCCGCGTCGAATGGATCAACCGTTATGAGATGCGGCCGCTGACCGGGCTGATCCCGGAGGCCTGGGACGGCAGCGGGACGGGCAGCCTGAGCCGGCTCTGGGTGCGCGACGACCCGCCGCGTCCGCTCGACTTCCCTTCGCTGGCGGCATTGTCCGATGTGTTTTTTCCCAGGGTGTGGCTGCGCCGCGCCACCCATGTGCCGGTGGGCACGGTGTCCATGACGGTTCATTTTCATGCCGACAGCGCGCAGCTGGCCGAAAGCGGCCGCGGTTTTCTGCTCGGACAGGCGCAGGCGCAGGCCTTTCGCAACGGGTTTTTTGACCAGACCGCGCAGCTGTGGGCCGAAAGCGGTACGCTGCTCGTGACCACCAGCCAGATCGTCTATTACAAAGAGTAGCCAGGAGTTCCCATGCCATCGTCCAGCGCCCCATCTCTCTCCCATCCGGGTGTTGCGCTGGTCATTGGGGCGGGTGACGCCACCGGCGGCGCCATTGCGCGGCGTTTCGCGCGGGAAGGTTACACCGCCTGCGTCACGCGCCGCAGCCTCGACAAGTTGCAGCCCCTCTTGACGCAGATCCGGGCCGAGGGCGGCAGCGCGCACGGTTTTGCGTCCGATGCCCGCCAGGAAGAAGAAGTGATCGCGCTGGTCGAGCAGATCGAAAGCAGCATTGCACCGATCGAGGTGCTGGTCTTCAACATCGGCGCCAACGCGCCCAGCAGCATTCTCGAAGAAACCGCGCGCAAGTATTTCAAGATCTGGGAGATGGCCTGTTTGAGCGGCTTTCTCAATGGCCGCGAGGTGGCCAAACGCATGGTGCGGCGCGGGCGCGGCACCATTGTGTTTACCGGTGCGACCGCGTCGATGCGCGGCGGCGCCAACTTCGCCGCGTTCTCGGGCGCCAAGATGGCGCTGCGGGCGCTGGCGCAGAGCATGGCCCGCGAGCTCGGACCGCGTGGCCTGCATGTGGCGCATGTGGTGGTCGACGGCGCGATCGACACGGCCTTTATCCGCGACAATTTCCTCGAGCGTTATGCACTGAAAGAGCAGGAGGGCATCCTCAACCCCGAACACATCGCAGACACTTACTGGATGCTGCACCAGCAGCCGCGCGACGCCTGGACCCACGAGATGGACTTGCGGCCGTGGACTGAGAAATTTTGACAATGAAACCTGTGTGACCTCGTTTTCCCTGGTCTGTCATTGCGGGCTTGATCCGGGGTCCGGGATGACAGCCAGGGGACGAGGGCTTAACTGAAAGACCGCCATGAGTAAATCTGTTGATTTTTATTTTGACTTCGGCAGCCCGACTGCCTATCTGGCCTGGACGCAGCTGCCCCAGATTTGCGCAGACACCGGGGCCACACTGAACTACAAGCCGATGCTGCTGGGCGGTGTGTTCCAGGCCACCGGCAACCGCGCGCCCATCTCGGTTCCGCTCAAGGGAACTTACCTGTTTGAAGACCTCGGGCGCTATGCAGAACGCTACGGCGTCGCTTTGACATACAACCCGCATTTCCCGGTCAACACCATCACCTCGATGCGGATTGCCACCGGCCTGCAAATGCGCGCCGACCCGCGTTTTGACGCCTATGTCCAGGCGATGTTCGAAGCGATGTGGATCAACGCCAAAAACCTCGGCGATCCGGCCACGCTGGCCGAGGTGCTGGCCGCGGCCGGTGTGCAGGCCGACGACCTGATCGCTCTGGCCGCCGACCCGGCGGTGAAAGAGCAGCTGCGCGCCGACACCGAAGCGGCCGTTGCACGCGGCATTTTTGGCGCACCGACCATGTTTGTCGGTGAGAAAATGTACTGGGGCCAGGACCGGCTCGACTTTGTGCGCGAAGCGCTGAGCCCCTAGTTTGCAGGCACGTTCACGTGCGCCGCTCCCCCTCCAACAACACCTCCCTAACTTCAGGAACTGCGATGAGCGATCAAGTCAAAGACATACTGGCCCACACCGAAAACGGCGTGATGACGATCACCTTGAACCGGGTCGACAAGAAAAACTCGATCACCTCGGCCATGTACGCCGCCATGGCCGATGCGCTGGATGCCGCCCGTGCCGATGCAGCGGTGCGTGCGGTGGTAATTCAGGGCCACGAGAGCATTTTTTCCGCCGGCAATGACATTGGTGACTTTTTGAACGACCCCCCCGCCACCCAGGATTCGCCGGTGTTCCGTTTTCTGCGCGGCATCAGCAGCTTCCCAAAGCCGTTGGTGGCCGCGGTGTGCGGACCGGCGGTGGGCATTGGCACCACGATGCTGCTGCACTGCGACCTGGTCTACGCCGGCGACAACGCGGCGTTTTCCATGCCCTTTGTCAACCTCGGCCTGTGTCCCGAAGCGGCCTCGAGTTTTCTGGTGCCGCAGCTGATGGGGTATGCCCGTGCAGCGGAAGCGCTGCTGCTCGGCGAGCCCTTCATGGCCGAGTCGGCACTGGAGATGGGGCTGATCAACCGCATTGTGCCGCCGTCGGAAGCCAATGCGCTGGCGCAGAGGCAGGCGCAAAAACTCGCTGCCAAGCCGCTCAGCGCGTTGATGGAAACCAAACGACTGATGAAAAAAAGCCAGGCCAGCATGGTTGCCGAGCGCATGGCGGAAGAGGGCGCCAGCTTTGGCCGCATGCTCAAGGAGCCGGCGGCACGCGAGGCTTTTGGCGCCTTCATGGAAAAGCGCAAACCCGATTTCTCCAAGGTTTGAGCATCAAATCGGCATCCAGCCCTTATCCAATGGGCGCAAATAGCTATCAATTAAGTAGCAATCAGGAGGCATCATGACTACCGCAGCCAATCTCAAAGGCAAAACCCTGTTCATCACCGGCGCCTCCCGCGGCATCGGCCTGGCCATTGCCAAACGCGCGGCGGCCGATGGCGCGAATATTGTGGTCATCGCCAAGACCACCGACCCGAATCCCAAGCTGCCGGGCACGATCTACAGCGCGGCCGAGGACATCTAGGCCGCGGGCGGCCAGGCGCTGCCGCTGGCGGTGGACATCCGCGACGAAGACGCAGTGACGGCCGCCGTGGCCAAGGCGGTGGCCACCTTTGGCGGCATCGACATCCTGATCAACAACGCCAGCGCCATCAGCTTGAGCGACACCGAACACACGCCGATGAAGCGTTACGACCTGATGAACAGCATCAACGCGCGCGGCACCTACCTGTGCACCCAGGCCTGTCTGG
>JBKJZS010000322.1:0-7989 GCA_046714915.1 Polaromonas sp.
GCCACCCAATAGCGAGCGAAAAGCGCGTTTTACAGTCCTTTTTGGTGCAGGTTGGTGCAGGTTGGTGCAGGCGCAAAAAAGTCCACAGGCGGCAGCATGCGCTGATGCCTGTGGACTGAAAAACCAGCTCCGCCAAACTTCGAAGCTGGTAGCTCACCTCAAGAAAGGGTTCCAGGGCGAATTTGCCGAAAGTGCTTGCAAAAAGCCGATCACACGGCCTTGTAAAAGATGTAGTCGGCCTGGTACTTCACGATTTGTTTGGCATTCATGTTGCCTGCGGCGCAGGGGGTAGCCGGCGCGACACCGCCCTGCGTGTTTACGCGCTGAATGTAAGTGACGCCCTGCATAGCGCCCGAGCCCGTGGCGGGGTTGCCCTTGACCAGCTGCAGCGGGATGCTGCCAGTCATGTGGGGAGCGACAGCGACCTGCACGGCGGTCAGCTTGGAGCCGTCCATTGCTTCCCAGGTGGCAGGCGGACCGTAGTACTTGCCCACCTGTTTGCCGCTGCGGTCCAGCAGTCTGGCATCAGGACCCACAAAAACCCACTCAAACTGGCCGGCGGCACCTGCTTTGGCGCGGCACTCATACGTGATGTCGCCTGCGCCCACGGTTTCGAGCGCAACTTTGTTACCTGCAGGTACCTGCACGCTAGCGGGCAGGCCGGCCTGCGAGTAAGTCGGCATCATCGGGGTCATGCTGCCGCAGGCGGCGACCAGTGAAACGGCGGCGGTGGCAATAGCGGTGTGGATCATCATTTGGGTAACTCCTGGGTTAGTGAACTGGCAGATGCCAGGTTGTTGTTGAATCCTCTTGTCAACGCCTGCCATTGCGAAGTTTCAAGCCTCATATGTCAGGGGTTGTCAGGCGGATACGTAGCAAAGCGGGCAGCGGATTCACGGGGAAACAAAATAGCGTGAAAAAAGCCGCCATTCGGGCTGCTTCGGGTGGATTGGGTTGATTGGGTTGATTGGATTTGGGTTGAAGGGGCTGACCCAGGCTGCGGCCCATAACCCGAGGGCAAGCTCGCGCTATTGCCCGAAGCGCGGTCCGTTTTTCAGGAACTCGAGCTCGTGCGCGCTGCTGATGCGCCCCAGCGCCGCGTTGCGGTAGGGAAAGCGGCCAAAGCGGGCAATGATGTCGTGGTGCTGTTTGGCAAAGCTCAGGTTGTTGGCGATCCGGTCGCGCAGGGCCTCCGGCACCGCCGCCGCCAAATGGGTAAAACGCCGCACGCTTTCGTCCTGCAAGGCGAGATTCTCGGCATGCATGAGCGGCATATACATGAACACGCGGCCCACCCAGGGCAGGCGTTCATCAACCCCCTGCGCCAGTGCATCGCTCACCAGTTGCTGTGCCCGCGCGTCGCCGGCAAAGGCCCCAGCTTCGCCGCGAAAGACATTGCGGGTGAACTGATCGAGCATGATCACCAGCGCCAGACGGTTGAACGGCTCGTGCTCCCAGTCTGTCAGGCCGCCGGCGACGGCGAACGCTACCTGCGCACCAAACTTCTGCTTGATCTGCTGGTCTACCTCGGGGCCTCCGGTAAACCAAAGCTGTTTCATGTCCTGGCTGGGCCAGCCCGGTGTCGGCGCCGGGCTGGTCCCAGCAGGAACAATCCCTGGTTCGGGTACCAGGGGCGGCGCGGCAGACGCAAGTGGCACGTGGGGGGGCCAATGGCTCGCGCCGTCGGCGAGCCAATAAGCTAAAACGGATGCGGCGATGGGGGAAGAGGGCATGGTCTGGAGGGAAAAAATAAAGCGGTCAAGGACCAGGCGTTTGCAGGGCGCGCAACAGCGTAGAACAGGCGAGTAGTGACAGGCAGTTTTTGCGGACGGCGGTGCGGGCTCAGGCTGAGTTTGCCGGATTCGTCTCGGCTTACCGCAGCCATCGCGCTGGCTTGCACCACCGCGCAGCGGTGCTTCTGCCAAAAGCATTGTGTATCAGCCGGACAGCAGATCCTTCACGGGTGTGGGTGTCACAGACGCATGGCCGGCCGCTGGTGGCGTTTTTCGGAATTACCCAGCGCGTCGGGCGTCGCGGCGGTGGCCCATTCAGGCGCTGCGCGACGAATCAATGCGGGCGGATGCTGCTGCGATAATCGCGCTATATTTTTTGGAGCGTGAGTGGATATTGCACTGCTGATCAAAGCGG
This sequence comes from Polaromonas sp., assembly GCA_046714915.1. Lineage (GTDB taxonomy): Bacteria > Pseudomonadota > Gammaproteobacteria > Burkholderiales > Burkholderiaceae_C > Polaromonas. The sequence continues at coordinate 2,149 of JBKJZS010000322.1, forward strand.
CCCTGATGGGCATCGTCGAGGGTTTGACCGAGTTTCTGCCCATCTCTTCCACCGGTCACTTGATCCTGGCGGGCGCGCTGCTCGGCTTTGACGACGACAAGGCCAAGGTATTTGACATTGCGATTCAGACCGGAGCCATCTTTGCCGTGATTTTGGTGTACAGGCAAAAAATCCGCGCCACGTTGGTGGCGCTGCCGACAGAAAGCCAGGCGCGACAATTTGCACTCAATGTATTTGTGGCCTTTGTGCCGGCGGTGCTGCTGGGTTTGATGTTCGGCAAAGCCATCAAGGAAAACCTGTTTACGCCGGTGGTGGTGGCCAGCACCTTCATCATTGGCGGCGTCGTCATTTTGTGGGCCGAATGGCGGCAAAAAAACAACCCGGCCGTGGCGCGTATTCAGGAGGTCGAGGCGATGACCACGATGGACGCCTTCAAGGTCGGTCTGGTGCAATGCCTGGCTATGGTGCCCGGTACCAGCCGCAGCGGTGCCACCATCATCGGCGGCATGCTGCTGGGCCTGTCGCGCAAGGCCGCCACCGATTTTTCGTTTTACCTGGCCATCCCGACGCTGATTGGCGCCGGCGTCTATAGCCTGTACAAAGACCGCGCATTGCTCTCGCTGGCCGATGTGCCGATGTTCGGGGTGGGACTTGTATTTGCCTTTTTCAGCGCCTGGCTCTGCATTCGCTGGTTGCTGCGTTACATTGCGACCCACAGCTTCGTGCCTTTTGCCTGGTACCGGATAGTTTTCGGTGTCGTGGTGCTGGTCACCGCCCAGGCCGGCTGGGTCAGCTGGACGGCGTGAGCGCCTGATCGTTCACGCGCGCAAAAAGGTGTGAGCGGTCCCTACGCCATCAAGTTGCGCAAGGACGCCTCAATCGCAGCCGCCGTTGCCACCGGCTTTTCCATCGGGAAAAGGTGGCTGCCGTCGAGCATCATGATGCGGCCCTTGGTGATTTTCTGGGTCACGTCCATGCCCACCTGTTTCATCTCGGCCGACTGGCGCCCGCCGATGAAGGCCACCGGACATTGGAGCGGATGCTGCTTGAGCAGGCGCTCCAGGTTGTCGGGCAGGGTGTTGTAGATGGCTGTTTCCACATCGCGGTCGAAGCTCAGCCAGCGCTGGCTGCCGGTGTCCGTGCTGGCATCGTGCGTGCCATGTTCGATGTAGTCACTCAGCACCTGTTCGTCCCATTGGGAAAAAGCCTTTTTGCTGCGGAAATGCGCGAGCACTTCATCCCGCCCCAGCCATTGGTGCCGGCGTTTGCGGCTGATCGCGCCAGGCGAAATCGAGCCCACCAGCTGCGCGCGTTTGGCCACGCTCAGCGCGGTGGCGCGCCAGCCCCCGAGGATGGGCGAGTCAATCAGCAGCACGCCCTTGACGGGCAGGCCACCCAGAAGAGGATTGCGCGCAGCGCACATCAGGCTTAAAAACCCGCCCAGCGAATGGCCAACCAGAAAAGCCGGCTGGCCGCACTTTTCAACTTCCTGGCTGCTGAAGTCAGCAAGCTGCTGCACCAGATGCGGCCAGTTGCTGGTGACCGGGTACGCCAAGTCGTGGCCGAATTTTTCAATCGCCCTGACCTGAAAGCCCCGCGCCTTCAGGCTCTGGAACAACACGCCGTAGGTGCTGGCGGGAAAGCTGTTGCCATGCGAAAAGATAATAAGGGGCTTGGTGTTGTGGGGCACGGGATCTTCGGGGTTGATGTGTCATTGCGGACCTGATCCGCAATCCAGGGATCCCGGATCAAGTCCGGGATGACAAACCAGGATCAAGAGGTTTGACTGAACGGTAGGGTGCTCAGATCAGTTTTTCTTCAGGCGAGGTAATTTTTCTTAAAGGCTGGTTGCGCGTCAGCGGCGTCAACAGCGGCACCTGCGTCTCGCCGCCGCTCCACATCGGGTCTTCGATGCTGTCAAATACCTCGCGCAGCTTTTTGCCCCAGTTGTCGTGGAGCATGCGGAAGTAGGGGTTTTCGTGGTCGATGCAGACTACCTTGTCACTTTGCAGCGCATTGACTTCATACACCACCATGTCCAGCGGCAGGCCGACGGACAGGTTGGATTTGAGCGTCGAGTCCATCGAGACCAGCGCGCATTTGGCGGCTTCGTCCAACGGTGTTTCGGGCGTGATCACACGGTCGAGCACCGGTTTCCCGTATTTGGATTCGCCGACCTGGAAGTAAGGTGTCTCCGACGTGGCTTCGATGAAGTTGCCGGCTGAATACACCTGGAACAGGCGCATACCTTCGCCCCGGATCTGCCCGCCGAAGATCAGCGAGACATTGAACTCGACCCCCGCGTGTTTCAGGTCGCCGGCATCACGGTCGTGGACACGGCGAATCGCCGCGCCCAGCACACGCGCCGCGTCAAACATGCTTTTGGCGTTCCAGATGGTGATGGGGGGGCCGCCGTCGGGGTCCTTGAGCTGCTCGATCTGCAGGATTTCGCGCACCGACTGCGAAATCGACAGGTTGCCGGCCGACAGCAACACCATGAAGCGATCATCCGGCTTTTCATAAATGATCATCTTGCGGAAGGTGCTGATCTGATCCAGTCCGGCGTTGGTGCGGGAGTCCGAAAGAAACACCAGGCCGGCGTTCAATTTAATGGCAACGCAGTAAGTCATGTGGGAACCATAGTGGGTCAATCAGTTGGCGGCAAGCTTTTTCAGGTGGTAAAGGGCGTCCAGTGCCTCGCGCGGACTCAGCGCGTCCGGGTCGATGGCGGCAAGCGCTTTCTCCATAACACTGGGTTCTGAGTCAGGCTGCTCGGGTGGCGCGGTGAACAAGTCCACCTGGGCCCGGGCGGCAGTTTGCTGCGTTTCCAGCGCATTGAGCGTGTGCCGGGCATGGTTGACGACCGCGGCCGGCACTCCGGCCAGTTTGGCCACGGCGATACCATAGCTTTTGCTGGCCGGGCCGGGTTCGATGTGGTGCAAAAACACGATGTCAGCCCCGGATTCGACCGCACTGACATGGACGTTAACCGCCGCATGGTGGCGGGCCGGAAATTCGGTCAACTCAAAATAGTGCGTGGCAAACAAGGTGAAGGCCTGGGTCTTGTTGTGCAGGTGCGCGGCAATGCCGCCGGCCAGCGCCAGTCCGTCGAAGGTCGAGGTGCCGCGGCCGATTTCGTCCATCAGCACCAGCGAATGCGGTGTGGCGGCGTGCAGGATCTGCGCGGCCTCCAGCATCTCCAGCATGAAGGTGGACTGGGCGTTGGCCACATCGTCGGCGGCGCCTATGCGGGTGAGGATGGCGTCGATGGGTCCGAGCCGGCAACTGCTGGCCGGCACGTAGGAGCCGATGCTGGCCAGCAGCACGATGATGGCCACCTGGCGCATATAGGTTGATTTTCCGCCCATGTTGGGGCCGGTGATGATCTGCATGCGGCTTTTGCCGCCCAGGCTGCAGTCGTTGGCGATAAACGCGCCGCCGCCGGTTTCGCCCAGGCGGGCCTGCACCACCGGATGGCGGCCCTGGACGATGTCGATGCAAGGCTCCCTGACGAAGGTCGGCGCCTGCCAGTCGAGGGTCAGCGAACGTTCGGCCAGCGCACACAAGGCGTCCAGACTGGCCAAGGCACGCGCCAGCCGGCTCAGGACGGGCACAAAGTGCTGCAGCTCGTCGAGCAGCTGCTCGTACAGCCATTTTTCTCTGGCCAGCGCACGCTCCTGCGCCGACAGGGCCTTGTCTTCAAAGGCCTTGAGTTCGGGCGTGATGTAGCGTTCGGCGTTTTTCAGAGTCTGGCGGCGCCGGTAGTCGTCCGGAACTTTGTCGAGCTGGCCCTGCGTGACCTCGATGTAAAAACCGTGCACCTTGTTGAACTGCACGCGCAGGTTGGCGATGCCGGTGCGGGCCTTTTCACGGCCTTCCAGATCAAGCAGAAAGTCGTCGCAGTTGGTCTGGATGGCGCGCAGTTCGTCAAGGTCGGGGTCGCAGCCGTGGTTGATCACGCCGCCGTCGCGAATCAGCGCGGCGGGTTCGTCCAGCACATAACGCCCCAACAGCGCGGCGCAAGCGGGCGGGGCCTGCACCTCCTCAAAAATAGTAGTCAAAAGTGCCGGTAGCCATTGCTGGACGGGCGCAAGCAGCTCTGTTTTTTGTAGCGTGTCGCGCAAAGCCACCAGCTCACGCGGGCGCACCTGGCGCAGCGCAATGCGGGCGGTGATGCGCTCGACGTCGCTGCAACCCTTGAGCCTGGCGCGCAGGGTTTGCTGCGGGCCGCCGCGCAAGGCCGCAATCGCGTCCAGCCGTGCCTGCGCCTGGCTGCGATCGCGCCGCGGGCTCAGCAGCCAGCTTTTCAGCGCTCGGCTGCCCATGCCCGTGGTGCAGGTGTCGAGCAGCGAAAACAGCGTGGGCGCGTCTTCGCCGCGCAGGGTCTGGGTCAGCTCCAGGTTGCGCCGCGTGGTTTGTGGCAGCTCGATCAACTCGCCGGAGCGCACCACCTGCAGGCTGTGCACATGCGGCAGCGCCCGGCCCTGCGTGTGTTCGGCGTAACCGAGCAGCGCGGAAGCCGCCGCATGGGCTTCGGGCAAGGCTTCGGCATGCCACGAGGCCAGCGAAGCGACCTGCAACTGGGCCAGCAGCCGGCGCGCACCCAGCGCCGCATCGAACTGCCAGGCCGGGCGAGCGCTGGCCGCGCAGCGCTGCACCTTCAGGCGCAGCTCGAACGCGGGCGTGACATCGACGTTGTAGAGCAGCTCGCTGGGTGCGATCCGCGCGACCCAGCCTTCCAGCTCGTCGCTGGCACAGTGCGCCAGATGAATCAGGCCCTGCGTGACGCTGAGCCAGGCCAGGCCGCAGGTGTTGCGGCTCCCCTGATGCACGGCCAGCAAAATCGATTCGGTCTTGTCGCTCAGCAGCTCGGTGTCGGTCAGTGTGCCGGGGGTGACCACGCGCACCACTTTGCGCTCAACCGGGCCTTTGCTGGTGGCGACGTCGCCCACCTGTTCGCAGATGGCGACCGACTCACCCAGCTTGATGAGTTTGGCCAGGTAGTTTTCAAGCGCGTGAAAGGGCACACCAGCCATCACCACCGGCTCGCCGGCCGACTGGCCGCGCCGCGTCAGCGTGATGTCGAGCAGGCGCGCGGCTTTTTCGGCATCGGCATAAAACAATTCGTAAAAATCGCCCATGCGGTAAAGCAGCAGCGTGTCGGGATAGTCCGCCTTCAGGCCCAGGTACTGGACCATCATGGGCGTGTGTTTTCCGCTTGCGGCAGCGGCCGGCTCAGCGACATCGAGAGGGAAAGCGGGAAGGTTCACTGGGGTTTCAGGCGGTGGCGATAAAAGACTGAATACACGGGTGAACTCAGGGTGGCAGCGTGGGGATGCAGCGTGCCGGGGAAAATAATAGCACTTGCCGGGAGACCGTCCGCAGATTCAGGCCCCGGGCGCGCTTTGTGTTGAATGTCACACAGTGGGCAGAACCCGTGAACTCGTCGCTGTATTGACGCGCCTCCGAAGTAAACTCTCCGGACTGAAGCTCGAAATGCTTCAACAGTCACAAACCGATGTCCACGGATTTGCGGCAGGTTCGAAAAAGTCAACCAAGGACTGCAATGACCGAGCAGAGCGCATTACACGCCCCCCCCTCCGCGGCTTTGAGTGAGTGCGATGTGTTGGTGATTGGCGGCGGTCCGGCGGGCACCACGGCAGGCGCGCTGCTGGCGCAGCGGGGTCACAAGGTGGTGGTTCTTGAAAAAGAACATCATCCGCGCTTTCATATTGGCGAGTCGCTGCTGCCGGCCAACTTGCCGCTGCTTGAACAACTCGGGGTGGCAGAGGCCGTCAAAGCCATCGGCATGGAGAAATGGGGCGCTGAATTTGTCTCGCC
>JBKJZS010000323.1:0-1488 GCA_046714915.1 Polaromonas sp.
CTTGTTGCAGCAGCAGGCGGATGTAGTCAAAGCGGGCGTTGTCGTTCGCCGGGTCGGTAGCGACCGCGTGTTGCAGTTTTTCCAGCACGGCGGCCGGGTCGCTGTCTTCCGGGGCTTCGACGGCGGCTTCGTCGTCGGAGGCTGCGAGGTCTTCGGCGGGTGGCAGGTGTTTGTCGAGAATCTCCTTGACCTTGCCTTCTGGCAGCACCCCTGTAAAGGCGTCAACCGGCTGGCCGTTCATCATCAAAATGCAGGTGGGAATGCTGCGTATGCCAAAAGCGGCCCCGATTTGCTGTTCCTGGTCGGAATCGATCTTCACCAGCTTGAAGCGCCCGGCATAGTGCAACTCCACCTTCTCCAAAATCGGCCCGAGCGACTTGCAGGGCCCGCACCAGGGCGCCCAGAAATCAATCAGCACGGGGGTGGTCATGGAAGCCGCAACGACTTCTTCTTCAAAGTTGGCAATGGTGACGTCGATCATGGTGCTCGGCAAATAAGGGTTGGGCAGGATTTTTCAACAGACCGGCAGGTGCTCCGCCATGCGTCTGAGTGTGCTGGGATGGGACGATAGCACGCGGCCGGCGAGCCGCCGCCGGGTGATCGGCGTTGACCGCCGCGTCAACCCGTAAAATTGGCGGCAAGCTCCAAACATTGGCAGCACAGCAGGCCCGGAAGGCAAACATGACAACGCAAGATCAGAATTCACCCCTAGTGGGCGTGGTAATGGGCTCCAGCAGCGACTGGAACACCATGCAGCATGCCGTGCAAATCCTGCAGCAGTTTGGCGTGGCGCATGAGGCGCGCGTGGTGTCCGCCCACCGCATGCCCGACGAGCTGTTTGCCTACGCCGAACAAGCGGCCGGGCGCGGCCTGCAGGCCATCATCGCCGGTGCCGGCGGCGCGGCGCACTTGCCGGGCATGCTGGCCGCCAAAACCGCAGTGCCCATCCTGGGTGTGCCGGTGGCCAGCAACCACCTGCAGGGCGTGGATTCGCTGCACAGCATCGTTCAAATGCCCAGAGGCGTGCCGGTGGCGACATTTGCCATTGGCAACGCGGGGGCCGCCAACGCGGCGCTGTTTGCGGTGGCCATGCTGGCCACCCACGACAAAACCCTGGCCGACAAGCTGCAGGCTTTCCGCGAGGAGCAGACCGCTGCCGCACGGGCCATGACGCTGCCCCCGGTATGACCCCGACGCGCATGAGCATTCCGCCCACCTTGCCGGTAGTTCCGGGCACTGATTTGGCAACCGGCCAGCCGGCGACGCTGGGTGTAATGGGTGGCGGCCAGCTCGGCCGCATGTTTGTGCATGCCGCGCAGCGCCTGGGTTATTTCACCGCGGTGCTGGATCCGGACCCGCAAAGCCCGGCCGGGCTGGTGAGCCAGCACCACATCCAGGCCGATTACAGCGATGCCCAGGGACTGGCGCAACTGGCCGCGCTGTGCGACGCCGTCACCACCGAGTTTGAAAACGTGCCCGCCGCCGCGC
>JBKJZS010000324.1:0-1968 GCA_046714915.1 Polaromonas sp.
GAAAACCCCGAGTACAAATACAGCCTGGCTTTTGTCGGCTACGGCAACAACCCGGAGCATGCCGAGATTGAACTGACCTACAACCACGGTACCGACCAGTACGACATGGGCACGGCCTACGGCCACATTGCGCTCGGCGTGCCCGACGCCTACGCAGCCTGCGACAAAATCAAGGCGGCCGGTGGCAACGTGACGCGCGAGGCCGGGCCGGTCAAAGGCGGCAGCACCGTGATTGCCTTTGTGACCGATACTGATGGCTACAAGATCGAGTTGATCCAGCGCGCAGAAGATGGCGGTGGCGCGGGTTTGCGTTAAAAGACTCAGAATTTGCTATTGTTTTAATAGCTATTTGCGCCCGTATTCATTGGGTTATAGGCATTTTTTATTCACAATTACCTGAATTTGAGGGCTTCCCGGCCCAGCCAGCCGCTGCAACGAGTGAGGCGCAGGAGAGCCGGCACCTGGTGCCCCCAAAGCGCCGAAATTTAGCCTCTTCAGGAAGAAGTCGCAGGAAGAAGTCGCAGCTTGCGCTTGCTTGTTCACAGGTGTATAAATTGATTGCGATTTGTCCTATTTCCTAAAGTCACACAGAGTGATGCAAGGGGGCCTTATGAGCAGACGCATTTACTGGCTGATCCCCGATGTGGCGAGCGCCCGGCGAACAGTGGATGACTTGTTGGTGGCGCGCATTCCGGTGCAGCATATTCACTGTTTCGGACGTCAGGACATGAACCTCTCGGGCCTTCATCCTGCCAATATCTTTCAGACGACGGACGTGATTTATGCGGCCGAATTAGGTCTCCTGATTGGCGGCGCGATTGGTGTTGCTGCTGGCGTGCTGGTGGCTATGTATTACCCGCTCGGGTTCGAATCATTGCACTGGGGCATTGTGGCCATACTGGGCGTTCTGGGCGGCTTGTTTGGCGCCTGGTCCTCAAGCCTGATTGGCATTTCCGTGCCGAGCCACCGGCTCAAGCGTTTTGAGGCCGCCATCGAGCAGGGGGAAATCCTGTTGATGGTGGATGTGCCAAGCTTGCAGGTCAAGGTGGTCGAAGAGTTGTTGCGGGCTTCGCACCCGGAAGCGCGCCTGGAAGGCGAGGACCCTGACACTCCGGTGTTCCCTTGAGGCGCCGAGGCGACCGTGTCAAACCGAGTCAATTGACACGGCAGTCATGTCTAATTTTTTGCGGAGGCGGCCATGGACCTGAACCTGCATTCATACCAAAAGCAACGTCTGCCAGACTGGCCTGCGGCAGCGAGCGCCGGATTTGCTGCTGGCGCCGTTCTGATGGTGCTGGAACTGCTCTGGTCAGCCTTTGTCTCTGACAGCAGTCCGTGGGCTGTCTCGCACCTGATCGCCGCCATCGTGATGGGGCCGGCAACATTGCAATCGTCAGATTTCAGCCTCGATGTTGTCGCCGTGGCACTGGCTGCCCACTATTTTCTGGGTGTCGCCTTTGGCTTGATACTCGCGGCCATCATGGTGACTTTTCGACTGGATTCGAGTGTGGGCAGGGTGTCCCTGACCGGCGCGGTGTTTGGCGCGGTACTGTACTTGCTCAACTTTCACGGCATGACTCACTTCTTTCCCTGGTTCGTCGACTGGCGGGGCACGGAAACCCTGCTGAGCCATCTGATCTTTGGAGAGACGGCTGCACTTTTGTACTGGAAACTGAATCGACAGAATTGACGTCAATGGGGCTGTCAACGTCGGACCGAGAGGATGCACATGCTTTTTGCTGTTGTGCTCATGGTCATCGTCATCGGGTCGGTGCTGTTTCACTTTGTCAGTCCCTGGTGGACCACACCGCTGGCCTCGAACTGGCAGTCGATGGACGACATGCTGACGATCACGCTGGTGATCACGGGCATCTTCTTTGTGGTTATCAACGTTTTCATCGCCTACACGCTGCTGCGCTATCGCCACCGCGACGGTCAAGGCCAAGGACACAGTGCGGCCTATGAGCC
>JBKJZS010000325.1:0-3451 GCA_046714915.1 Polaromonas sp.
CATGATGACGACCCATTTCACCGGCCAGGTGCCCTTCCACCATGTGTACATCCACGGTCTGGTGAAGGATTCCCACGGCAAGAAGATGAGCAAGTCCGAAGGCAATGTGCTGGACCCGGTCGATTTGATCGACGGCATTGAACTGCCACCGTTGCTCGCCAAACGCTCGCAAGGCCTGCGCAAGCCCGAAACGGCGCCGCAGGTGCGCAAGAACACCGAAAAAGAATTCCCGGCCGGCATTCCGGCCTACGGCGCAGACGCGCTGCGTTTTACCTTTGCCTCGCTGGCCAGCCTGGGTCGGAGCATCAACTTTGACAGCAAGCGTTGCGAGGGTTACCGCAACTTCTGCAACAAGCTGTGGAACGCCACGCGCTTTACCCTGATGAACTGCGAAGGCCAGGACTGCGGCCTGGCTGAGCACACGAAAGAGCAATGCGCGCCGGGCGCTGAATTTCACAACTACCTGACGTTCTCGCAGGCCGACCGCTGGATCTCATCGACGCTGCAGCGCGTCGAAGCCGATGTCGCCAAAGGTTTTGCCGACTACCGCCTGGACAACGTGGCGGGCAGCATTTACCAGTTCGTCTGGGACGAGTTCTGCGACTGGTACCTGGAAATTGCCAAGGTGCAAATCCAGACCGGCAGCGCCGCAGAACAACGCGCAACCCGCCGCACCCTGATCCGCACCCTGGAAGCCATCCTGCGCCTGGCGCACCCGGTGATTCCTTTCATCACGGAAGAGTTGTGGCAAAAAGTCGCGCCTGTGGCAGGACTGAAAAAAGGCACGTACATCGGCCAGGCGGCCTACCCGCAGAGCCAGCCTGGAAAAATCGATGCACAAGCCGAAGCGCATGTGGCCAAACTCAAAACCCTGGTGGATGCCTGCCGCAACCTGCGCGGCGAAGTGAAGGTCTCGCCCGCCACACGTTTGCCGCTGTTTGTGGTCGGCGACAACGCCTTCATGACCGGCGTCGCGCCCGTGCTCAAGGCGCTGGCCAAACTCAGCGAGGTCAAGGTCTTCGACGACGAAGCGGCTTGGGCGACGGCGGCACAGGCCGCACCGGTGGCCGTGGTCGGGCAGGCCCGTATTTGCCTGCATATGGAAATTGACCTGGCGGCCGAAAAAGCCCGGCTGAGCAAGGAAACCACGCGACTGGAAGGCGAGTTGGTCAAAGTCGATGCCAAGCTCAGCAACGAAGCGTTCGTGAGCAAAGTGCCGCCAGCCGTGTTGGCCCAGGAGCACAAGCGCTTGGCGGACTTCACAGCCACGCTGGAAAAACTCCGCGAACAGCTGAGCCGGCTGGGTTGATCGCCGGCGCCGGCCGACGCCCGGCGGTTACCCGGCGTCGGGTGAAGCAAGCTCAGCGCGCCAGGAATTCCGGCTCGGCCCACTGCGAGGGTGACACGACGCCCGGCAGCTCCAGCTCCATCGGCGCGCTGGGCGCGTAGCCTGCGCCCGATAGTTCCGCCGTAAGCGCTTCATGCATGCGGTGCGCCACATACCAGCTCGAACGCAGCCGCGCTTCGCGGGTGTGCGAGCCCAGACGGGGCGTGATGAACAGATTTTTCAGTCCGTTGACCGGTGAGCCTTCATTGGTGAAATTGTCTTCGGCACCATCCAGAATGCAGGCTTCGATGCGGCCGTCGCACAAGGCGGCGGCCAAGGCGGTTTCGTCGAACAAGGCGCTTCGGCTGATGCCCACCCACAGCTGGCCGCGCTTGCAGGCGACCAGCAGCTTGTCGTTCACAAAGCCGCGAAACCGCGTCGCATACAGCATCTGCACTGACACCGCATCCGACTGGCTGACCAGCTCGGGCAGCGTCACGGGCTGAATGCGCAAACGCTCCCAGATCGGGGCGGTATGGTGAACGGCCGGGTCATAGCCGATCAGGCGCACACCCAGGCCGGTCAGCATGCCGGCCAGCGTGTGCGCGGTCGGGGCCAGGCCGAGGATGCCGACGGTGCTGCCATGCAGTTCGCGGCCCATCTGCGCCGTCGGGTGGCGCCGTCCCATCAGCGCCGACACGACACCGCGCCGGTACAGCAGCAGCAAGCTGCTCAGCAGGTACTCGGCGTTGGAGCGCACACTGGCGCTCCTGGCATGAATGACCTTGATGCCGCGCTCCTTGCAGGCTTCCAGGTCGGTGTTGTCGGTGCCCACATGCAGCCGGCCGACCGCCCTGAGCTTGGGCAGGAAATTAAGAAAGTCGCGGGTCACGACGGTTTGGCGGGGGAACACGATGCCGCGGGTTTTATAAGCCGCTTTGCGCAGGGCGACGAGGTCGTCAGCCAGCTCGGGACGGTATGCCACGCTGTGCCGGGTTTCGAGCCAGGCCATGGCCTCCGGAACCAAGGCGTCAAGAAGTAAGATGTCCACTTAAAGTTCCTGTAACTGGTGCGCGTTGTTATTCTTGCAATATGGCGCGTTGGTGATCGAGACCAGCAACACATCACTCTAGCCCATTTAAAAACAATCTTGATGAAAAAAGTTTCAACTTTGACTAAGGCAGTTTTCCCGGTTGCCGGCTTGGGGACGCGCTTTTTACCGGCCACCAAGGCCCAGCCCAAGGAAATGCTGCCGGTGGTTGACAAGCCATTGATCCAGTACGCGGTCGAGGAAGCCTATGCAGCGGGAATACGCCACATGATCTTTGTCACCGGGCGCAATAAACGGGCCATCGAGGATCACTTTGACACCGCCTATGAGCTGGAAACCGAACTGGAAGTCGCGCAAAAGCATGATTTGCTGGCTCTGGTGCGGTCCGTGCAGCCCGGCGACATGGACTGCTCCTACGTCCGCCAGCCGCGCTCGCTGGGTCTGGGGCACGCGGTTTTGTGCGCCGAACATCTGGTCGGCCTTGAGCCTTTTGCCGTGCTGCTGGCGGACGATCTGATGGTCGGCACACCGCCAGTGCTGGCCCAGATGGTGGTCCAGTTTGAAGAGCTGCAGCAATCGCTGCTTGCAGTGCAGGAAGTGCCGCAGGAACACACACGGCGCTACGGCATCGTCGCGGCAGAGCCTGTCAACGAGCGACTGATGAAAGTCAGCAAGATCGTCGAAAAACCTGCGCCCGATGTTGCGCCTTCACGCATGGGGGTAGCTGGGCGCTACATATTGACGCCCAATGTGTTCAAGCACATTCGCAATCAGTTCAGCGGCGTCGGCGGGGAAATCCAGCTGACCGACGGCATTGCCGGGCTGATGACTGAAGAATGTGTTTATGCCTTCCAGTACAGCGGCAAACGTTACGACTGCGGCAGCAAGGAAGGTTTTCTGGAAGCCACGGTTGAACTCGCGCTGGAGCACCCGGAGGTTGGCGAGCACTTTCGCAACTACCTGAAAAATCTCCAGGTACGCTGAGACCTCAGGCCGTAGCAACTGCGCCGTGCGCAGCGCAGGGCCGACCCAAGCAAGCACACCCCCTCGGGGGGGCAGCGCAGTACGCGAAG
>JBKJZS010000326.1:0-6167 GCA_046714915.1 Polaromonas sp.
TCTATACGCCCCAGACCACGTCGCTGTCCGCCTTGTGGCAGCGTTTTAACATCTCGATGAACGGCAGGACCCGCTGACGCAGACCCACTGCGGTACCGTCATAGGCAACGCTTCCTTCATCGCCCCCATGGGTGTCCGCCGCATGGCGCTCGGCTTCTTCCCGGGCGATGGCGGCTTCCAGCCTGGCGATGGCCGCCGGCATTTGCTCCGGCAACACAATGCCTTTGACGCCGGGGTCTTTACCGATGATCTCCAGCACGCGCCGGCCATTGGGCTCAAGCATGATCAGGTCGCCGGAAGCTTTTGACTTGAATTTGTACAGCATGAGCAGCTCCTTTTTGTTGCCTTTGATGAAATTGATTATGAGCGTGTTTGCGCTCGAAGAGTTGTACAGCGGGCCCGTTTTGGTCAGGAAGCGCACAAGGAGGGTCGGCGCCGCTGAAGCAAAATAGGCAGCTATGTTCCCTATTTCCACACATCAAAAACCCGCCGCACAAGGGCTGAGCCAGGACGGTTTGAGTCTGTTGTCGCCCTCGGATTTCACCGCCGTCCTGCCAGCCGGTTGGGCGCAACGTTGGCAGGCTCTGGCTGCCTCCTGGGATCGCCTGCCGCCTGATGCCCACCTCAAGGATGGCGGCCACTACCGCAGGCGCCGGCACACCTGCTTTATTCAAGACCTGGCCGCAGGGCAGCTGGTGCAGACGGCCCCTCGCGCCCACTGGCAACCCACCGATTACAACGCCCTGCACGGCGGTTTCGAGCGCTGGTTCGAGCCGGTCGAACCCGCTGTGGCGGCGGCGCCGGCCTGGACCGCCCTGCTGACCGGCCTGGGACAGCTGTTTGCGCAGGTCCGGCCGACTCCGTGCTGGTTCATTGAGGCCCACCAGTTCCGCATCGACACCGCAAGCGGTGTGGGCCGACCGACGCCGGAAGGTGCGCACCGTGACGGCGTCGACTTTGTGGTGGTGATGCTGGTGGCACGGCGCGGAGTCAAGGGTGGCGAGACCCGCGTGTTCGACGCCAACGGCCCCACGGCCTGCGCTTCGTGATGCAGGAGCCGCTCACGACCTTGCTGCTGGACGACGCCCGGGTGATTCATGAAACCACGCCGATCTTTCCAGCGGGTGGCGCCGCACAAAACGGGTACAGGGACACCTTGGTGCTGACTTACCGGTCGGCTGGATTCCAGGCGCCCTGACGCGACGAATTCGGTTTTTTGCGGGGAGAGCCCCGGTGCTCATCAGGTGGGGCCCTTGCCACTTGCCACTTGCGCCTGCTGTTGCGCCGGCAACGGCCGGGCAGAACACGTCAAACCCGATAAATTCGAAAAACCTCGCAGCAGGCGATGGGATGCGGGGGTAGAACCTTAACCATGATCCGGTCCCAAAAAACCCTTTTTTAGTCAGGTTTGGCAACGCGCCATAATTACGATATAGTAAATTCGTTATGAATAGGTGAATTTACAACGTTCGCCAAAAAGGGGCCGCCATAGATCCGGCCCACGGTTCAATTTGGAGATTGCCATGGCTGCCCTGATGAAAAATCTGAGCCCGTCGACCGCCCCGTCCTCGCTACCGGCGCCCGCGCCCATCCAGCAACTTCACCATTACGCCTACCGGGCCAAAGATGCTGAGGAAACCCGCCACTTCTATGAAGACATTCTCGGGCTGCCGCTGTACCACATCATCCAGAGCGACTATGTGCCCAGCACCGGCGAGTACTGCCCCTACACCCACTTTTTCTTCCGCCTGCAGGACGGCTCCTTCATTGCGTTTTTTGACTTGGGCAACGACGAAGCGGCCCTGCCCTCGCCAAACACCCCCCTGTGGGTCAACCACATTTCGTTTCGCGTCAACACGGTGGCCGACCTGCAAGCGATGAAGGCGCGCCTCGAGAGCGAGGGCATCGAGGTGCTGGGTGTGACCGATCACCACATCTTCAAAAGCATTTACTTCTTCGACCCCAATGGTGTTCGGTTGGAACTGACGGCCCAGCTGGCCGATGAATTCCAGATGCTTCAGGAAAGCAAAACCGCCCACGCACGCTTGGCCGAGTGGACCGCGCGCAAAGAAAATTGGCGCAAGGACCGCGCCGAAGGAAAAGCCACGGCGGCCCTGAAACCGCAGCAAAATGACCGGCCGGAGGTGGCGGGCAAGCCAGTCGCCTGACTCGCATCAATCACTATTAATTTGATAGCTGATTACGCCCGTCTGACAAGGGTTTCGGCTATGACTTTCTTATAAAATCACTGCCAGAAAAGTTGCTCGTCATGCTGGAACCAAAAACTGCTTATGCCGACGCGGCTTTCACCAACGGCTATGAGTTCACCCAGGGCACCGGTTATGCCCTGCCCGAGTACCCCTTTGTCGAGCCGCCCGAACTCCATTCGAAGGAAGTCAGGCGCCACCCCATCGTCATCGTCGGTGGCGGCATCACCGGCCTGAGCCTGGCCTGCGCGCTGGCCCGCTATGGCGTTGAGGCCGTGCTCCTGGACGAAGACAACACGGTGGGCGTCAAGGGCGCGTCCTCGCGGGGCATCTGCTACACGCAGAAGTCGCTGGAAATCTTTCACAGGCTTGGCGTTTATGAACGCATTGCTGGCAAGGGCGTCCAGTGGAGCGTGGGCCGCACTTTTGCCGGCGACGACGAGGTCTATTCCTTTGATCTGCGCCAGCAAAGCAACTTCAATCTGTCTACCCAGCCGCCGTTCATCAACATCCAGCAGTTCTATATCGAGGGCTACCTGGTCGAACGCATTTACGAGCTGGGCCATGTAGACCTGCGCTGGAAATCGCGCGTCACCGCCTTCGCGCAGAACGCCGACTTCGCCACGCTCACGGTGGAAACGCCCGCCGGCAGCTACCAGATTGAGGCCCCGCATGTAATCGACGCTACCGGCTCGCACACGCCCTTTCACCAGTGGGTGGGCGCCACCATGCAGACCAAACGCGGCGATGACCGATGGTGCATCGCCGACGTGCGTTTTTCCACCCGTCCACCGGTCGAACGCCACACCTGGATCGAAGCGCCGTTCAACGAGAACCGCGCAGTCTGGCAGCACCTGATGGCCGACGACGTGTGGCGCATCGACTACCAGATGGCCCCCAACGCCGACCCCGATGATGTGAGCCGCGAAGACGTCGTGCGCGAGCGCCTGCAGCGCCAGTTCGGCAAGGACGTCGAGATCGACATCGTCTGGGTGGGGCCGTATGCCTACCGCAGCCGCTGTCTGGACCAGCTGCACCTGGGCCGCGTGTTTTTCATGGGTGACACGGCCAAAATCGTCAGTCCCTTCGGCGCGCGCGGCGGCAACACCGGCGTGGCCGATGCCGACAACCTGGCCTGGAAGCTGGCCGCCGTGCTGCGCGGCCGCGCCAGTCCGGCGCTGCTGGACAGCTACAACGAGGAGCGGCTGGAAGCCGCACAGCAGAACGTGCTCGTGACCAATCGCACCGCGCGCTTTCTGCGTCCTGCGGACGGGATGGAACGATGCATCCGCACGGCCGCCATCAGCCTGGCCAAACAACACCCGTTCGCACGGTCCCTGGTCAACACTGGCCGCATGGCGGTGGCGAATACCTACACGCGCTCGCACATCTGCGAGAGCACCGGCGGCAAGTCGGTGCAGAACGTGGCCTTCCGATGGGCGGACGGCCAGGACGGCGCAAACGGCAGCCGGCCACGCGCCGAAGGCACCGTCAATGACCTGCTGCAGTGGGCAGACGGTGATTTGCTGGTGCTGGTGTTTGGCGAACTGCCCGCCGCCGGCTTGCAGCGCCTCAGGCAAATCGCAGAGCATGCGCCGGTGCGCAGCGTGCAGGTGCTGGGCCCGGACGACCGCGCGCAGGCACGCGAACACGTGCGCGACATCAATGCCCGGGGCACCGGCCACCTGCAGGGCGCCTGCCATGTGTTTGGTCACGCCTGGGCCCTGCTGAGGCCGGACGGCTACCTGGCCGCCACTGGCGAGGCGGTGGACGGCCATCTGGTCGCCGCTGTGGAAAAAACACTCGGATTGCGCTGAAGTCCGGAAGAACGCCCCATGAAAACCGAAGCTTCCATCAAAACCAATCCCCACTTTCAGGATGCCGACGCGTTTTACGAGTGCTTGCTTGATGCCCACCAGGGCCTGAGCCGGGAACAGTCCGAGCTGCTCAATGCCCGGCTGATTTTAATTTTGGCCAACCAGCTGGGCGACACGCAGCTGCTGCAAGCCTGTATTGCAGCGGCCAAACCGGCTGATTCAAGCTGAGGCGGGCGCCAGTCGAATAAAATCGGGGCAACTGATCCACCCCGGCGGCATCTCACCAGATGCCGTTTTTCATTGCCCTCCCATGACCGACTCTGCCAAATCAACGCCCGCCACCCCCGCTGCTGCCGACATTTCCGCGCCCCGGGTTTCCGTGCCCACGCCGGGGCTGGACAGCCTGGCCAAGTCCTTCGAGCCGGCCGCCATTGAAAGCCAGTGGGGCCCGCTGTGGGAACAAAGCGGTCTGCATGAGCCGACCCTGGACACGGCCAAACCCTCGTTCTCGATCCAGCTGCCGCCGCCCAACGTGACGGGCACCTTGCACATGGGCCATGCCTTCAACCAGACCATCATGGACTCGCTGACGCGTTACCACCGCATGCGCGGTCACAACACGCTGTGGGTGCCCGGCACCGACCACGCGGGCATTGCCACGCAGATTGTGGTGGAGCGAAAGCTGCAGGCCGAGGGCAAAACCCGCCATGACATGGGGCCAACGCCCGCAGAAGCGCGCAAGAACTTTGTGGCGAAAGTCTGGGAATGGAAAAAAGAGTCCGGCTCGACCATCACGCGCCAGATGCGCCGGATGGGCGACTCAGTTTCGTGGCAGCACGAGTACTTCACGATGGACCCGAAGATGTCCAAAGTCGTCACCTCAACCTTTGTTCAGCTGTACGAGCAGGGCCTGATCTACCGCGGCAAGCGCCTGGTCAACTGGGACCCGATCCTTAAATCCGCCGTGAGTGACCTGGAAGTGGAAAGCGAAGAGGAAGACGGCTTTTTGTGGCACATCCGTTATCCGCTGGCCGATGGTTCCGGCTCCTTGACCGTCGCCACCACGCGTCCTGAAACCATGCTCGGTGACGTGGCGCTGATGGTGCATCCCGAGGACGAACGCTACAAGCACCTGATCGGCCAGCGTGTGCAGCTGCCTTTGTGCAACCGCGACATCCCGGTGATTGCCGATGACTACGTCGACAAGGACTTTGGCACCGGCGTCGTCAAGGTCACGCCCGCCCATGACGTCAACGACTATGCGGTGGGTCAGCGCCACCAGTTGCCGATCATTGGTGTGTTGACACTGGACGCGGCCATCAACGAGAACGCGCCTGAGAAATACCGCGGGCTGGACCGTTTTGTGGCGCGCAAACAGGTCGTTGCCGACCTTGAAGCCCAGGGCTTTCTGGTCGAAGTCAAGAAACACAAGCTGATGGTGCCGCGCTGCGCCCGTACCGGGCAGGTGATCGAACCGATGCTGACCGACCAGTGGTTTGTCGCCATGACCCAGGTCAGCGACAAGGACCCGACCGGAAAATCGATCGCCCAAAAAGCCATCGACGCCGTCGAGAGCGGCGCCGTGAAATTCGTGCCAGAGCAATGGGTCAACACCTACAACCAGTGGATGGGCAACATCCAGGACTGGTGCATCTCGCGCCAGCTCTGGTGGGGCCATCAGATTCCGGCCTGGTATGACGAGGACGCCAAGGTTTACGTGGCCACCAACGAGGAAGGGGCGCAGAAACAGGCGCCAGGCAAAAAACTGACGCGCGACCCTGACGTGCTGGACACCTGGTACTCGTCGGCCTTGGTCCCGTTCTCATCAATGGGCTGGCCCGAAAAAACCAAAGAGCTCGATTTATTCCTGCCCTCCAGCGTGCTGGTTACCGGCTACGACATCATCTTTTTCTGGGTCGCCCGGATGATCATGATGACGACGCATTTCACCAGTCGGGTGCCCTTTCACCACGTCTATATCCACGGTCTGGTGAAGGACGCGCAGGGCAAGAAAATGAGCAAGTCCGAAGGCAATGTGCGGGACCCGGTCGACCTGATCGACGGCATTGAGCTGGCGCCGCTGCTGGACACGCGCTCGCAAGGCCTGCGCAGGCCCGAGACCGCGCCGCAGGTGCGCAAGAAC
>JBKJZS010000327.1:0-3936 GCA_046714915.1 Polaromonas sp.
GTCGGAGGGCGCCGACGCGGCGGCACGGGACCACCTGATTCTGGCCGTCGGCAACGATGGGCAGTATGCGAAGTTCTGCGCCGTGGCCGGCCGGCCGGAACTGGCCAGCGCCCCGCGCTACGCCAAAAACAAAGACCGGGTGCGCAACCGCGCCGTTCTGGTGCCCTTGCTCGAAGCCATTATGCGGACCCGCAGCAAGGCCGACTGGCTGGTCGCGCTGGAAGCCGCCAAAGTGCCTTGCGGCGCGATCAACAACCTGGCCGAGGTATTCGCCGACCCGCAGATCGAGGCGCGCGCGATGGTGACCGACTGGCACCATCCGCTCAAAAGCAGTGTGAAGCTGGTGGCAAGCCCCATGAAACTCAGCGCCACACCGGTGCGCACCGACCTGCCACCGCCGCTGCTGGGCCAGCACACGCAAGAAGTTTTGCGCAGCGTACTGAACTACTCCGATGCAAAGTTGTCTGAACTTAAACGTAGCGAGGTGATTTGATGACCCACAATTTCGTTCTGGTGCATGGCGCCTGGCACGGCGGTTGGTGCTGGCGGCGGGTGGCGCAAGCCCTGCAGCTCGACCACCACAAGGTTTACCCCGTCACGCTGACCGGCCTGGGTGAACGCGCACACCTGCTGTCCCCGGCCATCACCTTGGACACGCACGTCGATGATGTAATCAACCTCATCGAGATGGAAGAACTGCACGAGGTGATTCTGGCCGTGCACTCTTATGCCGGAATGATAGGCACGGCTGTGGCCGACCGATTGGGTCAGCGCCTGAAGCATCTGGTGTATGTCGATGCGGTGCTCCCCAAACCTGGCGAAAGCTGGAGCAGCACGCAATCCAGCGCCACGCAGCAGCAACGCCTGGCGGCGGCGCAAGCCTCGCCCAGTTTCAGCTTTCCGCCGCCCGACCCGGTGGTGTTTGGCCTGCATGACGCCGACCACGCCTGGGTCAAGCGCCGCCAGACGCCGCACCCCGGCAACACCTACCAGGCGCCACTGAATTTTGATGTGCAGCGCGTCGCCGCCGTGCCGCGTACCTTTGTTTATTGCTCACAGCCCGCACTGGCCACGATAGAGCCCAGCCGACTGCGCGCCAAAGACCCCAAGTTTTGGGATGGTGCCTGGCTGCCCAACGCCAAATTTGTCGAGATCAAAACCGGCCACGACCCCATGATCAGTGACCCGCATGCACTGACGCAAATCCTGCTGGATTGCGCCGCTTGATCCAGCTGCCGCAACCACACAGGCGCCAGTTCTTGGCCGCACTTGCGGACGGACTCACCCTACCCACGTTGTTCCTGCCTGCGCTGCTGCTGCCCGCGCGGGCTCTGGCCAGAGACACCGCCCTGCCCGTTCCCAGCTCGCTGCCTGGCGCAGCGATGACCGCCACCGCCCAAGGCGAACCATTGGTGCTGCTGGTCAGCCTGCCCGGTTGCCCCTATTGCGAACTGGTCCGGCGCAACTACCTGTTGCCCGCACGCAAGGAGTCCGGCCGGCAGGCTTGGCAGCTCAATATCGCCGACCGCAAAACGCCACTCACCGGCTTCGACGGCAAAACCACCACCGCTGCAGCCCAAATCAACGCGTGGAAAGCGGCTTTCACGCCCACCGTGCTGTTTCTCGGCAGCCAGGGGCAGGAACTGGCCGAGCGGCTGGTCGGCGTGACGGTGCCGGATTTTTATGGCGCTTATCTGGAAGATCGGCTGACCATTGCGCGGCAGGCGTTGGTCGCGCGCAGGTAGATGCGGTCGCCGAACCCGCAGAAGTCAACGCCTCCGAGTTGCCACTTTTTGACAAGCAGCGGTCTGGCGCACATACACCCTGGTGGGTGGCGCGCGACGATGCAACAGGCCCGATGCAGGTGGTGGCCGGCGCGGTGGGCCGGCAGAAGGTGCGCTACGAAGCTCCGCCCGCAAACAAGTTTGAATCCGAGACCAGGCACTTTTTGCAGTGGTTCAATGCCGACACCGCAAACCCGGCCGCCGACCCAGTCCTCAAGGCAGGTCTCGCCCACCTGTGGTTCGTGACGCTTCACCCGTTCGACGATGGCAATGGCCGCATTTCGCGCGCCGTGGGTGACATGGCGCTGGCACGCGCGGAACAGTCGACGCAACGCTTCTACAGCAGCGATAGCCCAGTGCTCCCCGGATACCGCCTTGCGCGATATCAACCAACTCGTAGCGAGCGGCGCGCTGAAGAAATCGGAATCGGGTGGGCGCAGTACGAGTTACGAGTTGGTTTTTCCGATCCCGGCTTTCTGAACACTGGCATCCGTCAAGCTGTCCCCCACTTATCATCCAAACATGGCAATACCCGACTACCAGACTTGCATGCTTCCATTCCTTGCTTTCCTGAAGGATGGAAAGGAACATTCTCTGCGGGAGGCTGAGGAAGCGCTCGCTATTGAGTTCAGTCTCTCCACCGCAGAGCGCGCCGAACTTTTGCCAAGCGGTCAGCAAGGCATTTTCAGGAACCGCCTTGGTTGGGCAAGAACCTACCTGAAGAAGGCCGGCCTTCTTGAATCGCCAAAGCGGGCGGTGTTCAAGATCACGGAACGCGGTCAACAAGCGCTTGCCACAAACCCAACGCGCATTGACGCAAAATATTTGGAGCAATGGCCCGAGTTCATCGAGTTTCGGGACATCTCAAAGCCCATCACCGGGTCACCCACACAGCCCGACCTGCCGCTGGCGACGACCACCCCAGAAGAGGCCATTGAACTCGCCTACCAAGGACTGCGCCAGCAGCTTGCCCAGGAACTCCTGGCACGAATTCTTTCCTGCTCACCGACGTTTTTCGAACAACTGGTTGTGGAATTGCTGGTGAAGATGGGCTACGGCGGCTCCAGGCGCGATGCCGGCGAGCGAGTCGGCCAATCGGGGGATGGCGGGATTGATGGAATCATCAAGGAAGATCGTCTCGGTCTCGACACCATCTTCATTCAGGCAAAACGCTGGCAGGGATCCGTCGGTCGCCCAGAGATCCAGAAGTTTGTCGGCGCACTTCAGGGACAACGCGCAAGAAAGGGGGTCTTCATAACGACCTCGTCCTATACCACTGATGCAGTTGACTATGCGTCGCGTATCGACACGAAGGTCGTCCTCATCGACGGCGCGCAGCTCGCGTCACTCATGATGGACTTCGATGTCGGTGTTTCAGCCTCAGCGTCGTATGTGGTCAAACGCGTCGACTCCGACTACTTCGAAGAGAACTGATGCCAGCGCCTGCTTTCAGGTAGCCCGCACGAGCAACCCGGCGCGCTCACTTTTTCATAGCTGGCTACGCTCACCCTGATTGGGCAAAAGGCCGATTAGACCAACACCCCGGTCAACCCCGCCCTATTTCATCGCCCCAAACACCTTCTTCAGAATCGCACTACCGGTCCCCACCGGGTCCTGCCGGATCTTCTTTTCTTCTTCCCCAATGATCAGGTAAAGCCCGTCGAGCGACTTGCCGGTGACGTACTGCTGGAGATTGGTGTCTTCTTTTTTAACCAGGCCAAAACCGGCCGCCTTGCCGGCGAATTCGTTGTACTTGTTGGCCAGGCCGACCTTTTCGGTGGCTTGGGTGACTATGGGCAAAAACTTCACGCTCAGGGGTGCGCGGGTTTTCTCGGCAAAAAAGGCAGTGACCGAGGTTTCACCGCCTTGCAGGATGTTTTTGGCATCGTTGACATTCATGACCCGCACCGCATTGACCAGCAAGTCCTTGCCCATGGGCACCGCCGCTTCGGCGGCGCGGTTGATGGCGGTGACCAGTTCGTCGATGCGTTTGCCCTGGCCAAAATTTCTGAGCAGTTTCGACGCGTCCTCCAGGTAACCGGGCAACGGGATGCGAACTTTTGGGTTGCCGAGGAATCCATCTGTCTTGCCAAGCAAGGCCACTGCGGTCAGCGCGCCTTTTTCAAGGGCGGTTTTCAGGCCGCTGCTGACC
>JBKJZS010000328.1:0-2876 GCA_046714915.1 Polaromonas sp.
GCGATATTGAGTACCTGGGGAAAAGTATCCGGGGCCGGGGCGCCTGGGACCTGGTGAAAGAAGGCCTGGCCATGGTGCCGGAGGGGCGTGGCGTGTTTACGCGCATGACCATTGTCGAAAACCTGCAGATGGGCGCCTACATCCGCGAAGACAAGCCGGAAATTGCCGCCGATATCGAGAAAATGTTTGCGCTGTTCCCGCGCCTGCGCGAGCGCAAGGACCAGTTGGCCGGCACCCTTTCTGGCGGTGAGCAGCAGATGCTGGCTATGGGCCGTGCGTTGATGAGCCGCCCCAAGGTGCTGCTGCTGGACGAGCCGTCCATGGGCTTGTCGCCCATCATGGTGGACAAGATTTTTGAAGTGGTTCGCGACGTCTCTGCACGCGGGGTCACGGTTTTGCTGGTCGAGCAGAATGCCAGCCGTGCGCTGGGCATTGCGGACCGGGGCTATGTCATGGAGTCGGGTCTTGTCACCATGAACGGCGATGCGAAACAACTGTTGAATGATCCCCGGGTGCGGGCGGCTTATCTGGGCGAATAGGCTTGATGTTTTGGGCTCTAACCTTTTGAATTCGGGCGGTGGGGGGCCAGCTGGTCAGATCTCACCCGGGCGGGCGACTCCGGCCCGATGAAGTCTTCATGTCCGTTCGGGCTGAGCTTGCCGAAGCCAGCGCAGCCCTTCGACCCCTTCGACCCCTTCGACGGTGCTCAGGACAGGCGGCTCAGGGCGAAAGGTTCATACTTCACAAGGCCGGATCAATAGGATCCATCATTGCGGGCTCGGTGTTGCGCAACCGCGCCACCGTGCGGCGAACGTTTTCTCGCACGGACGCCTCTACCAGTGCGTCGCCTTTCGGCCCGCCCTGAGCTTGAGGCTGGCTCTTGAAGCTGTCGAGCCCGCGTCAAAGAACCCTTTCGAATCGGCTCGGCCTCTTGTTCATGCTCCAGACGGGCGCTGCGCGGCACCGGGCCGCTGGGCCAGGCCCACCACCGCCGGGAGATGCGAAATGCCCCCTGTGCGGCAGGCTTCTGGCGCTTGGGCCGAGTGTCGACGAACACCACCTGGTGCCGTGCAGCAAGGGCGGCAAAAGCAGCGTTGGGGTGCACCGGATTTGCCATCGAAAAACTCGTGCGGCGCTGAGCGAGCGCGAGCTGGCGCAAAGTTTCACCACCTGGGCAGCGCTCAAGGCCCACCCTGAAATCGCGGCGTTTCTGAAATGGGTGGCCAACAAGCCGGCGGCGTTTTACGACAACTCTCGTCAGCCGGCACGGTGGCGCTACCCTGCGGAACTGCAAAAATTCAAGCATTTTAGTGCTCTAGCCTATGCAATACGGGTGCTAGAAGCTATGCTATTTATAGCAATTGAAATGGCATACGCCTCAAACACTTCGCGCTGGCAACGGCAATGCCGTTTTATAGCGCACCTGCTTCAGCGCAAAGCTGGAGCGTATTTTTTCGATGCCTGGAATCGGGGTGAGCTGTTCGAGGATGAATTTTTCCAGAGCAGCAATGTCGGCCACCGCCACGCGGATCAGGTAGTCGCTGTCACCGGTCATCAAATAACACTCCATCACTTCGTCGTGCTCAGCGATGCACCGCTCAAACTCCGCCAGCGACTCCCTGCTTTGCGAGCGCAGGCTGATCGAGATGAACACACTCACGCCCAGACCCAGCGCCGTCGCGTTGGCAATCGCCACATAGCGGTCAATCACACCGGCGGCTTCCAGCGCCTTGACGCGGGCCAGGCAGGGCGACGGGCTCAAATGCACGCGCCTCGCCAGCTCCACATTGGACAGCGAGCCGTCGCGCTGCAGTTCGTCAAGAATTCGTAGATCAAGGGGATCCAGCTTCATAGTTGTTTAATCGGGAAATCTCAGAATTTTATGCTGCTAAATATTGCGTGCCGACGTATTTTGATAGCTCATATTGGCATGAAGTGCGTATATTGGAGAGCATGAATGCCCCTGACCCCCTCCACACCCTGCTGCCTGCCGATCCGCCCTCCCCCGACCCGGATCCGCAAGAAACCGCCGAATGGCAAGAAGCTTTTGTCGCGCTGGCGGCAACGCAAGGCCCGGCACGGGCGCGCTACCTGCTGGACGCGCTGGCGCGTCTGGCCCGGGAGCAGCGTATGGGCTGGAAGCCCGAACTCGCCACGCCCTATGTCAACACCGTGGGCGTCAATGAGCAACCGGTGTTTCCGGGCGACCTCGCCATCGAAGAACGCCTGGCCTCGCTGATGCGCTGGAACGCGCTGGCCATGGTGGTGCGCGCCAACCAGGCGGAGTCCGGGGGCTCCAGCGAGCTCGGTGGCCACATTGCCAGTTATGCCAGCGCAGCGGATTTGTTTGAAACCGCCTTCAACCATTTCTTTCGTGCGCGCGAAGGCCTGGGCGAGGGACAGCACCGCGGCGACCTGGTGTTTTTTCAGCCCCACAGCGCGCCGGGTGTTTATGCCCGCGCCTACCTTGAAGGACGGCTCACCGAGAAAGACCTGAGCTTTTACCGGCAGGAGCTGACCGCCCCCGAACAGGGCGCGCAAGGTTTGTGTAGTTACCCGCATCCCTATTTGATGCCCGACTTCTGGCAGTTTCCGACCGGCTCCATGGGCATAGGCCCGATCAGCTCGATCTACCACGCGCGTTTCATGCGCTACCTGACACACCGCCGCCTGCTTGACTGCAGCGGACGCAAAGTCTGGGGCGTGTTCGGTGACGGCGAGATGGATGAGCCGGAATCCATGAGCGCGCTCACCCTGGCCGCGCGCGAGGGGCTGGACAACATGGTCTGGGTCGTCAACTGCAACCTGCAGCGTCTCGACGGCCCGGTGCGCGGCAACGGCCGCATCATTGACGAGCTTGAAAAACTGTTTGCCGG
>JBKJZS010000329.1:0-1613 GCA_046714915.1 Polaromonas sp.
GCTCGGCATGGCTCAGGGATTCTGGCAAAAAACTGATGCCAGTGCCGGCCAGCACCGCGAGCTTCAGGGTCTGCAAGTCGTCGGCCACATAACGCGGCTGATGCTGAAATACAAACTCCTGGCCGTCCGGCCCAAGCAGCGACCAAGTGCTGCGCCCATCGGTGGATGACATGGCCACGGTGTCGAGTTGGGCCAGATCTTCCGGTCTGGCCGGCACGCCCTGGCGCTGCAATTGCCCTGGACTGGCCAGGAAATGGCCCCGGGTGGCGCCCAGATTTTTGATGACCAGGGTGCCGCTGTTGTCCAGCGTAGGCCGCACGCGCAATGCCACATCGACGCCCTCTTCGACCAGGTCGACCACCCGGTTGGTCACCCGCAGGTCCAGCTTCACATGCGGGTGCTGGGCCAGGTAGCGCGGAATCAGAGCGCCCAGCGTGCCTTGCGCCACCGTCACCGGGCAGGTGATGCGAAGGGTGCCGCGTGGCTCCATTTGCATTTGCGCCACCGCTTCGCCAGCGGCCAATGCTTCCTCGCGCATGGCCACACAGTGGCGCAGGTAGAGCTCGCCCGCTTCTGTCAGCGACAGCTTGCGGGTGGTGCGCTGCAGCAGCCGCACACCTAACCGAGCCTCCAGCTCGGCCACCCGCCGCGACAGCCGCGATTTGGGCAGACCCAGCGCTCGGCCCGCTGCTGCAAAGCCGCCTCGCTCCGCCACTTCGGCGAAATACACCATGTCGTTGAGGTCTTGCATCAAATTTTCCTTTCATTGTGCTTTATTGTCCTATTTATAGAACAATCTATCTCGATTTTTCAGACTTATCAAGTAATCGACTCACCCGCACAATCTATCCCATGGCTGCGACTCATTGTGAATACGGCCGTACCACCTAATTCACTCAACCTAAGGAATTCACCATGAGCAAGCTTCTTCACATCGACTCCAGCATTCTTGGCGGGAACTCGGTTTCTCGCCAACTCACCGCGCAAATCGTCGCCTCCTGGCGCGCCAGCCACCCCGGCACCGAAGTCAGCTACCTCGATCTGGCCGCAGACACGCCCAGCCATCTGTCAGCCGAATCCCTGGGTTTCCGCCTGCCCGCCGGTTCTGACTTCAGCGAGGTGCAAACGCGCGAAAACGCCATCTCCGAGGCGCTGGTGGCGCAATTCCTGGCGGCCGACGTGATCGTGGTCGGCGCCCCGCTGTACAACTTTGCCATTCCCAGCCAGCTCAAGGCCTGGATCGACCGCATTGCGCAAGTCGGCCGGACCTTCAGCTACACCGACAAAGGCCCGGTCGGCCTGGCCGGTGGCAAGACCGTGATCGTGGCGTCCACGCGCGGCGGCGTGTACTCCACCAGCGCAGCAGGCAATGCGATGGAACACCAGGAAAGTTACCTGAAGACGGTGTTCGGCTTCTTCGGCATCACCGACGTGCGTTTTGTGCGCGCCGAAGGCCTGGCGATGGGCGACGCGCCCAAGGCAGCCGCCCTGGCCTTGGCGGAAGTTGAAATCACCGCACAGACCCAAACTGCGGCCAACCAGGCGCAGGCCAACCTCGCAGCTTGAGGAGGGTAAGCCCCGGCCTTTGAAGGCCTGCGGCATCAAGAAAAAAG
>JBKJZS010000330.1:0-2630 GCA_046714915.1 Polaromonas sp.
ATTATATACCGTTTTTTCCATTTCGGTCAACAAAAACTTAACTTTTTGCTTGCCTGCCGGTCGCTTTAATTGCCTCGACTTCATTTTTGAATTCAGTCTTGACTCTCGCGTTTTCGACCCGCTTTGAGGTTTCTGACTGTGATCAGTCGAGCCTTAGATTCTATACCGGTTTTTTCATTCCAGTCAAAACAAATTCAAAAATTTGCTTTTTCTCCAAGACCCTTTTCGGCTGATTCGCAACTTCGTTTTAGGAGGTCGCTCATCAGCTGAGCCAGTGACTATAGCACGGCTTTATCGCTGCGCGTCAGGCTAGGCATGAAAAGCTGGTGGGCAGCTTGTGACGGCTTCACACGTGCCCACCTTTTACAGCAGCAAGGGCAGCGCCCGAAGGCGCTTGCCGCTGAGCGCAAACAAGGCGTTGGCCACCGCCGGCGCGAGGGGCGGTACGCCGGGCTCCCCGACACCGCCCGGCGGCCGGGTGCTGGCAACAATATGCGTCTGAACAAGGGGTGCCTGCGCCAGCTGCAGCATCCGGTAGTCCGGGAAGTTTTTCTGCTGCACCACGCCTTCGTGAATGTCCACTTTGCCGTGCAGTGCCGCCGTCAATGCGAACACAACCGCACTCTCCAGCTGCTGGGCAACGATTCCGGGGTTGACCACGGTTCCGCAGTCGATCGCACACACGACCCGGTGCACGCGTGCCTGACCATCGACCAGCGATACCTCG
This sequence comes from Polaromonas sp., assembly GCA_046714915.1. Lineage (GTDB taxonomy): Bacteria > Pseudomonadota > Gammaproteobacteria > Burkholderiales > Burkholderiaceae_C > Polaromonas. Next base: position 728 of record JBKJZS010000330.1, read on the forward strand.
GCCACCTGCGCCACGATGGAGCCAAACGATTCGTGCAACGCAACACCTCGGACCTGCCCCGCAGGCAATGTGCCGCCCCAGCCGGCTTTGCTCGCGGCCAGATCCAGCACAGCCAGATGGCGCGGCGCGTCCTTGAGTAACTGTCGTCGCAGGGCCAGCGGGTCCTGCTGGGTGGCATACGCCAGTTCATCAATAAAGCTTTCCGAGAAAAAAGCGTTGTGCGAATGCCCGACCGAGCGCCAGAAGCCCACCGGCACCCCGTTGCGGGTGGCCACATGCGCCATATGCTGGTTGGCAAAGCCGTAGGGCAAATCAAACAGGCCTTCCGCCCCTGTTTTGTCAGGCAGATCAATCGGCCCCGCCAGCCACGGGATGCTGCGCTCCATCCAGCGCGGGGTGATGGCGTCGCCTGCCGACTTGATGCGCAAGCTGATCAATTGGCCCTGCGCATCCACCGCAGCGCGCAGCAGGGCCAAGTGCATGGGGCGGTAAAAATCGTGGGTAGTGTCTTCCTCACGCGACCAGATCAGTTGCACCGGCCTGCCGCCGCAGTCCATCGCCACCCGAACCGCCTGGGCGATGTAGTCCACCTCCAGCCGGCGGCCAAACCCGCCGCCCAGCAAGGTGACCGTGATGCTGACATCCTGCAGACCCACCCCGGCAACGCGTGCCGCGATCGCCGCCCCCGCCTGCGGCACCTGCGTCGGCACCCAGAGATACACCTTGCCATCCCGGACCTGCGCCGTGCAGTTCATTGGCTCCAGCGTGGCATGCGCCAGATAGGGAGCGCGGTACAAAGCTTCGATGTGGCGGGCCGCGCCGGCTTCGGCTTGGTCGATGGCCCCCTTGTCATAAAAGGTAAACCCTGCTTCAGTTTTAAGTGCTGCCTCCAGATCCCGCTCGATCTGGCGCGAATCGAGCGCGCCGGCCGGGCGTTGCTGCCATTCCACCTGCACCGCCTGCGCCGCCCGCTGGGCCTGCCACCAGCTTCTGCCCACCACGGCAAAGCCGGCTGTTGACCCGGCATACGCCGGCAGATGCACCAGCCGCTCAGCACCCGGCATTGTCAGTGCCGTGTTGGCGTTGACCGCCCCCGGCGCGCCGCCCAGCATCGGACACAGGCGAATGGCGGCGTACACCATGCCGGGCAAGCGCACGTCCGACCCGAACTGCGCCGTGCCATTGACTTTGGCCGGAATGTCCGTGCGCGGCGCGCTCTGACCAATCACTTTCCAGTCTTTGCGCTCCTTGAGCATGACCGTGCCGGGTGGGGTGGCGGCGGCAAACCTGGCCAGCTCGCCATAGTGAGCGGATTTGCCCGAGGGATGGGAGACCACACCATCTTTGACCGTGAATTCGTCCACCGGCAAGCGCCACTGCAGCGAAGCAGCCCCTACTAAAGAGGCTCGGGCCGTGGCGGCCGCCGTGCGCAACACCAGCCAGGCGTCCGACACACTGCTGGAGCCGCCGGTTGCGTTGATGCCCAGTTCGCGCGCCACCTTGCTGACCACCCATTCGCCGACCTTGACTTTGGCGGGACGCTCCTCCGTCTCCAGCGGGTGAAAAGGCAGGCTGGCCACCAGCATGGCGACATTGCCGTAGATCTTGTCAGCGCCGGCCTGTTCAATCCGTATGCGCGACAACGGCAGGTCCAGCTCCTCTGCCGCCAGCATGGGCAGGGCGGTAAACACGCCCTGGCCCATTTCGCTGCGCGGCATGGCCAGCACCACTGAGCCATCGGGCAGGATCTTGATCCAGCCGTTAAGCGCGACCTCGCCGCCGGCCGTCGGCCAGAGTCGCCCGGATCCTGTCCGTGACCGGGGCGGCAACACGCCCCAGCCCACGATCAATGCGCCTGCGGCGCCAGCTGCGCTGAGCAGCCAGGTCCTTCTCGACATGGAGC
>JBKJZS010000331.1:0-14536 GCA_046714915.1 Polaromonas sp.
GGTATGGCCTGCGCCAGCAAACCGAGAAAACCGCCCTCGACGGTGTGATGCGGCCCGGCCGCTGCCTGGCCGACTTCGTGGCGCCGAAAGGGATTGCTCCTGAATTAATAGCATATTGCGACCGTGCAACAAGGGCTACAGGCAAAAATGATTCAAAAATTGAGGACTACATCGGCCTCTTTGCCGTCACCACCGGCCTGGGCGCCGAGAAAAAGGAAAAGTACTTCAACGACGACAACGACGACTACTCGTCCATCATGCTCAAGGCGCTGGCCGACCGGCTGGCCGAAGCGTTTGCCGAAGCCCTGCACAAGCGCGTGCGGCAGGACCTGTGGGGTTATGCCGCCGCCGAGTCGCTGACAACCGAGGAGATGATTGGCGAAAAATACCAGGGCATCCGGCCCGCGCCCGGCTACCCGGCGTGTCCGGACCACAGCGTCAAGCAAGACATGTTCGCGCTGCTGCAGGCCGGCGACATCGGGATGGCGCTCACCGAAAGCCTGGCCATGACGCCGGCCGCCAGCGTCAGCGGCTTTTACCTGAGCCATCCTGACAGCGTTTATTTCAATGTGGGCAAGATCGGTGACGATCAATTACAGGATCTGGCAAAGCGGAAGGGCGCACAAATCGAGGCAGTGCAGCGCCTCCTCGCTCCCAATATGTAAGACCGCCGGGGGCGCTTGCCCCAACAGAACCCGAAGCTGGACGCTTTACGCGGTGTTTACCAAAAACACTTCCCGCCCTGGATGGCGCTGTGTACCTCTGGATTGCCTGGGGCGTTCAGGGTAGGAGGGGGAAAAGGATGGCGTCCCGCTGTTTTCCGCCCTCTGCCTGCAGAGCTCTTGGGTTGAGCTCTGGCAGTGTTTAATCCAGAAGGAACACAAGATGAATGCTTCCATTGAAAATTCCCAGCCAGGCCCGCAGTTCGCCTCGTCCGGCAGCAAATCGCTATGGGCTGCGGTAGGCGTTCTCAGCGTCGCCGTGCTCGGCATGGGCGCAACCATGATTTACAACCAGCGCTCGCAGCCCCAGGTGACCACCTTGGCTTCGATGAGTGCGCCCGAGTCTGTGATGGCATCGCGTTTCGCGGCGTCCAACCGTGCTGCAGACGATCTGATAGAAAAGCCGCGGGCTGCACCGGCCCACCCCGCCCCGACTCCTGCCCGGAAAATAGTAAGAGCGGCGCCAAAACCGGCGCCCGCTCCTTATCCGACACCTTCGCCAGTGGTGACAGCGGCGGTGTGTTCGGTGTGCGGCTCGGTCGACTCGGTGACGCCAGTGCAGCGTGCTGTCAAAGCGCCCGTGGTCGGTGTGGGAACGGTCGCGGGCGGCGTGCTGGGTGCGGTACTGGGTAACCAGGTTGGCCACGGTAATGGTCGGGCAATAGCAACTGTTCTTGGTGCGGTTGGGGGTGGATTTGCCGGAAACGCGATTGAAGGGTACGTCCGCAAGGAAACCGTCTACCAGGTCAGCGTGCGGATGGAAGATGGCTCACGCCGGTCTGTGGAGGTGGCGCGTCCCCCTGCTGTCGGTAGCCGCGTGACGGTGGATGGGTCGGAATTGCGCACCCACGACGGAGCGATTTACAGTCCCCGGCCGGTTGCGACTCAGGTGACCGCCGCGCAGTCTCCTTCTTTCCCCGACTACCGCAGTCCTTGAAGCTTGCGTCGCGTGTCTGAATGGGCGTCAGGCTTGGCCTGACGCTTTTCTACCGTATCAGCATCCGCCCAGGCCGGTTCGTCCAGCGCAGTCCTTGCCGGCCATCGGCTGAAGCGCGGCGCTCGTGCCTGAAATAAAGGCGATGTGGCGAACCGGGCTCAGTGCGGCGCCTTGAGTGCGCGTCGGTACTGCACCGCTTCGGCCACATGGGTCACCTGCACACAGGCATCGCCGGCCAGGTCGGCAATGGTTCGCGCGACCTTCAGGCAGCGGTGGATGCTGCGGCCGGACCAGCCCAGGCGGGTTGCGGCGGTGTTTAAAAACTTGGCGGCAGCGGCGTCCAGCTGACACTGGGTGTCAATGGCCTTGCCTTGCAGAGCCTGGTTGCTTATGCCCTGGCGCGCCATTGCCTGTTCGCGCGCCGCGACTACCCGTTGCCGGATGCTGTCGGTGCTTTCGCCGGGCGGTGTGTTGACCAGTTCGTCTGCGCCCAATGCGCCCACTTCGACATGCAGGTCAATCCGGTCCAGCAGCGGGCCGCTAAGTTTGCCCTGGTAACGCGAGACCTGGTCGGGAGAGCAGCGGCAGGCCCGGACACTGGAGCCGAGGTAGCCACAAGGGCAGGGGTTCATCGCAGCGATCAACTGGAAGCACGCCGGAAACTCGGCGCGCTGGGCCGCCCGCGATATGGTGATGCTGCCCGACTCCAGCGGCTCCCGCAGCGCCTCCAGTGCCGCACGCGGAAATTCCGGCAGTTCGTCCAGAAATAAAACGCCGTGGTGCGCCAGTGAAATTTCGCCTGGCCGCGGTGGTGAGCCACCGCCAACCAGGGCCACTGCGCTGGCCGTGTGGTGCGGCGAACAGGTCGGGCGTTGGGCCCATCTGTCCAATGAAAACCGGCCAGCCAGAGAGGCAATCGCTGCGCTTTGCAGCGCTTCTTCCGTGCTCATGGCCGGCAGCAGGCCGGCAAAGCGCTGGGCCAGCATCGATTTTCCGGAACCGGGTGGGCCCACCATCAGCAGGCTGTGGCCACCGGCCGCGGCAATTTCCAGCGCCCGTTTGGCCGCCGCCTGACCTTTGACGTCCGACAGGTCGGGATAGGGCGCTTCCGTGTACTGCGCGCTGGCGTGCAGACGGGTCCAGCCGTTACCTTCTTCGGGGACGGCGTCGCCGGGCAGAAACTGCCTGACCACATCGAGCAGGTGATGGGCGCGATAGACCTCGGTACCGGGCACCAGTGCGGCTTCCTGAGCGCTGCCCTCGGGTAGCACCAGTTTGGGTTTGGCCTGCTGGTCGGCGTCCCGCCCCGGCGCCAGGCTCATGGCCAGCGCGCCGCGGATGGGGCGCAGTTCGCCGCCCAGCGACAGCTCGCCGGCAAACTCGTAGCCGTCCAGCTTGCGTAGGTCAATCTGGCCGCTGGCAGCCAGAATGCCCAGCGCAATCGGCAGGTCGAATCGGCCAGAATCCTTCGGCAGGTCAGCCGGTGCCAGGTTCACGGTGATGCGTTTGTTGCTGGGAAAGTCCAGCCCGGTGTTTTGAATCGCCGAGCGCACCCGCTCGCGCGCTTCCTTGACTTCGGTCTCCGCCAGCCCGACCAGCGTGAAACTCGGCAAGCCGTTGGCCAGGTGCACTTCGACGCAAACCGGATGGGCCTTCATGCCCAGCAAAGCACGACTTTGCACCAAAGATAGGCTCACAAGGAAATCCCCCAAAAAGGTGCAACATATCCATTTGCAACAGCGAATTTTGCACCTATATCGTGCACACTGATTATTTATACAGATATCTTAACGTCTCCGGCGCAAGAAGGTATAAAAAAGCAGCGGTAAAAAATACGGACTAACTTGGCATGTTCCATGCTTCGTAGTTGCGTCGTCAACATTACCCCATCGGAGAACCCATGAAGCTCGCGAAAAAATCTGTCCTCGTCCTGTCTACCTTGATGGCCGCTACCGCAGCCATGGCGCAAGCCAAAGTGCCGGAACCTGACTACACCTTGTCGTACAACGTGGGCGTTGTGTCTGACTACCGCTTCCGCGGCATTGCGCAGACCTCTGGCAAGCCTGCCATCCAGGGCGGTGTGGATTTCGCGCACAAAAGCGGCTTTTACCTGGGCGCCTGGGGTTCCAATGTAACCTGGGTCAAGGACTTCAACGGCGCTTCCAAGGGCCGCTATGAGGTCGATTTGTATGGCGGCTACAAAGCTGAAATTCTCCCCGGCTTGAGCTATGACCTTGGCGCAATCGCTTACCTCTACCCTGGCAATGACTCGGGTGACGCCGGTACGCCAGGCGTGCTTGCATTCGGTAATGGTGTTTTCTCGAACGCAAACACAACCGAAATCTATGGCGCTTTGACCTACAAAGTCGCGACCTTGAAATACAGCCAGAGTGTGGGGGACTTTCTGGGTAACGCCAACACCAGTCGCAGCCGCTACCTCGACCTGAGCGCCAACTTTGACCTGGGCAATGGCTTTACCCTGACGCCACATGTGGGTCGCCAAACGGTCAAAAACCTGAGCATTGCCAACTACACAGACTACGCACTGACGCTTGCTAAAGACCTGGGCAATGGGCTGGTGGTGAGCGCCACCGCAACTGACACGAACGGCAAGGAAAGCTTCTATACCGACAGCAAAGGCAAGTTCCTGGCCAAGAGAGCCTTTCTGGTCGGACTGAAATACAGCTTTTGACCCACGTCCACATTTGAGGAGAACACATGAAACTCGTAACGGCCATCATCAAACCGTTCAAGCTCGACGAAGTGCGTGAGGCACTGTCCGGTATTGGCGTGCAAGGCATCACCGTGACCGAAGTTAAGGGCTTCGGTCGGCAAAAAGGTCACACCGAGTTGTATCGGGGTGCTGAATATGTCGTGGACTTTCTGCCCAAGGTCAAGATCGAAGCGGCGGTGTCCGACGAACTGGTCGACCGCGTCATTGAGGCCGTCGAGGGCGCAGCGCGCACCGGCAAGATCGGTGACGGCAAGATCTTCGTCTACAACCTGGAGCAAGTAGTGCGCATCCGTACCGGCGAGACCGGCAAAGAAGCGCTGTAAGGCTCAAACCCTAAAGAAAACACCAATATGAAAAAACTACTTGCCTCCCTGGCTTTGGGACTGAGTCTGTTCACCGGTGCCGCTGCCGTGCTGGCACAGGCTCCCGCTACCGCTCCCGCTGCATCCGAAGCCGCGGCACCTGCCGCCGCAGCAGCGCCGGCTGCACCAGCTGCCGCACCCGCGGCCATGGCTGCTGCGGCGGTCGCAGCACCTGCCGCCGCAGCAGCGCCGGCCCCTGTGCCCAACAAGGGCGACACCGCATGGATGATGGTCTCAACGATGCTCGTCATCCTGATGACCATTCCAGGCCTGGCCTTGTTCTACGGCGGCCTGGTGCGCAGCAAAAACATGCTGTCGGTGCTGATGCAGGTCATGGTCACCTTTTCGATGATTGTGGTGCTGTGGTTCATCTACGGCTACAGCCTGGCCTTCACCGAAGGCAATGCCTTCTTTGGCGGATTCGACCGGCTGTTCATGAAAGGTGTCTGGGACAACGTGGCGGGTACGTTCGCTCCTGCTGCAACCTTCAGCAAGGGCGTTGTGATTCCTGAGATCATTTTTGCAGCCTTCCAGGCCACCTTTGCAGGCATCACCTGCGCACTGATCGTCGGTGCATTCGCCGAACGCATGAAGTTCTCCGCCGTGCTGATGTTCATGGTGATCTGGTTTACCTTCAGCTACGCACCGATGGCGCACATGGTGTGGTTCTGGATGGGGCCCGACGCCTACACGGCCAAAGAAGTGGTCGATGCAATGAGCGCCAAAGCCGGCTACATCTGGCAGTCGGGCGCGCTTGATTTTGCCGGCGGTACCGTGGTGCACATCAACGCCGCTGTGGCCGGCTTGGTCGGAGCCTATATGGTTGGCAAGCGTATTGGTTATGGCAAGGAATCCATGGCCCCGCACAGCCTGACGCTGACCATGGTCGGTTCGGCAATGCTGTGGGTCGGCTGGTTTGGTTTCAATGCGGGTTCTGCCCTGGAAGCCAACGGTTTTGCAGCGCTGGCGTTCATCAACACCCTGGGTGCAACCGCTGCGGCTGTGCTGGCCTGGTGTGTGGGTGAAGCGCTGATGAAAGGCAAGGCCTCCATGCTGGGTGCTGCATCCGGTGCCGTGGCCGGGCTGGTTGCCATTACGCCCGCTGCCGGAAACGTCGGCATCGGTGGTGGCCTGATCATCGGCCTCGCCGCTGGTTTTGCCTGCCTCTGGGGTGTCAACGGGCTGAAGAAAATGCTGGGCGCAGACGACTCGCTCGACGTGTTTGGCGTGCACGGTATCGGCGGTATCCTCGGCGCGCTGCTGACGGGTGTGTTCAACTCACCCAGCCTGGGCGGCCCGGGCTACGTGGCTGACTGGGTCACGGCGACCATGGTGACGGCGGCCGACTACTCCATCGTTGCGCAGGTCTGGATTCAGTTCAAGGCGGTTCTGATCACCATCGTGTGGTCTGGTGTGGTGTCCTTTATCGCCTACAAGGTGGTGGACCTGACCATCGGCCTGCGTGTGAGCGAAGAAGACGAGCGCGAAGGCCTCGACATCACCTCACACGGCGAAACGGCGTACAACCGCTGATGAGTCAACAGAAGTGCTTTCAAACATCGAAGCTTTCGGGGGCGTTTAATTGAAAAAGTGAGTCCCGTTTCGAGGTTTAGCTCGCCGGCGCAAGTCGGCGAGCTTTTTTTTGCGCACTCATTCGCTGGCAGGCTTGCGGAATACGGGTCATGACTTCGCTGGGGATTGCCGAATATATGGACTGGCACCGAAATTGCGTCGTTAATTCAGAGGTGCACCTAAGATCAAACACAACCGCCTAATCATTAAAGACAGCTAGGGTTCCGGGTCAAATCCATGATTTGACTGTCTGGTCCGAGAGCAGTCGGCTGCATTTTGTGCGGCTTCACGGAGGGACAAAAGCCCGGGAGATAACGGTTGACATCGACCGTACTTTCTCGTGTTAATAAAGTCACTACTGGAGTCCGATTTGTCCAATGTCAAACTGCCGAAATCGAGCCAAGGCATCTGGTCGATTGCCGCAAGCATCACAAGGCGTCAATACTGGCTCTTTGCAGGGATTGGTCTGATCAGCCCTTTTATCGGGTGGGCGGCTCTTTCAGCTTCCGGTTGGGTTGACCCCCTATTTCTACCTGGCCCGGTGCAGGTCCTCCAGCGCCTCTACAGCTGGCTCCTGAACGATGATCTTTTAGGCGATGCTGCCATCAGCATGTACCGCGTTAGTGCGGGCTTTGCGCTCGCAGCCGCATTTGCTTTGCCGCTGGGGCTTTTGATTGGTGCGTTTCGGCCGGTCGAGGCGCTGCTGGAACCTCTGACCGATTTTGTGCGTTACATGCCCGCTGTCGCCTTTATTCCATTGGTCATGCTCTGGTTCGGCATTGGTGAAAGCGCCAAAATCTCGATTATCTTTATCGGTACCTTTTTCCAGATGGTGCTGATGATTGCCGAGAACGTTCGCCTGGTGCCCAAAGCGCAAATCGAAGCCGCGCAAACCATGGGTGCTGAGCGCTACGAAATGATCCGGCTCGTGTTGTTGCAGTCGGCCAAGCCGGCCATTCTGGACACCCTGCGCATCACCATGGGATGGGCCTGGACCTATCTGGTGGTGGCAGAGCTGGTGGCCTCCAATTCCGGCTTGGGATATTCGATTCTGAAAGCGCAGCGCTTTTTGAAGACAGACACCATCTTTGGCGGAATCATCTTGATCGGCCTGATTGGCCTGTTGATGGATCAGGCCTTCCGCTGGCTACATCGCCGGTCATTTCCGTGGCTGCACGGGCACAGGTAATCAAATAATGTCTAAAGTCAACGTTCAACAACTTGGAAAAGTGTTCGGCAAGGCTGGCCCTCATACGATAGCTGCGCTTGAAGATATCAATCTTTCCATCGAAGACAACGAATTTGTGACCCTGGTTGGTGCATCGGGGTGCGGCAAGTCCACCTTGCTGCGCATCCTTGCGGGGCTGGAGACGAAAAGCTCGGGAGTGGCCAGCTGTGATGGTCGCCCTATCACCGGGCCGGGCGCTGAACGTGCGATGGTGTTTCAGCATTACAGCTTGTACCCTTGGTTGACGGTCATGGGCAATATCAAGTTCAGCCGACAGTTAAAAGCCAATCGTGAAAACCTCAGTTCCTCAGACGTTGAAGCGGCCGCAGGCCGCGCCGACGCCTTGCTGGACCTGATTGGGTTGAGCAAGGTGGCCTCGTCTTATCCGAATCAACTCTCGGGTGGCATGCAGCAGCGCGTCGCGATTGCCCGCGCGCTAATGGGGCGGCCAGCCATGCTGCTGATGGACGAACCCTTTGGTGCCCTGGATGCGCAGACGCGTGAAGTCATGCATGACCTGATCCTGCATATTCACCGCATTGAAAAAACCACCATTGTGTTCGTCACGCACGATGTGGAAGAAGCGATTTACCTGGGCCAGCGGGTGGTGTTGATGCAGCCGCGGCCGGGCCGGATTCACAGTATCTACCCCGTGCCCTTGCCAGCGCAGCGCAACCAGGCGATGAAGCACGCACCTGAGTTTCGCGAACTAAGGGCCGAAATTCTGGCCCGCATTCGTGAGAGTTCCGGCATGGCCACAGACCACGACCAGCTCGAAAAACTCAACCAGAAAGCCGAACAGGCCTGAAGCATGAAGCGTGTATTAGCTACACCGTTCAAACCGCCGCTGAAAACCCGCTACACCACCAACTATTTTCAAGAAGTCCCCTAAATGGAAACCAGTTTCGCCACACTTACCCCACTGGCCCGCGCGGCAGTGCCCAAAACATCAACCCCATTCGCCCAAGACCTGGTGCTGTGGGAGGAGCTTATGCCGGGCGGCGCGCACTGGTCGGGCGTACTGCGGCGGGGCAATACCTTGCGCCTGACCGACCTGCATGGCGGGGCCAATGCGTCGGTCCTGCTCTTCAACCAGGAGGAAAAAACCGAGCGATACAACATGCCAGACACACTGAAAGCGCAGCACACAGCTTTCTTGACGAAGGGCCATGTTTGCTACTCCGACATGGGGCGCGTGTTGTGCTCCATTGCAGATGACAGTTGTGGCTGGCATGACACAGTGTGCGGGGTGTCGGACGCTGAAGGGATCCGTATCAAATACGGTGAAGCCCGTTTCCAAGAGCACCGCAATGGGATGTACCGCAACGGGCTCGACGGCTTGTTGGTGGAGCTCGGAAAATGGGGGCTTGGCAGGCCTGATGTGGTGGCCAACCTCAACCTGTTCAGCAAAACTGCGGCTGACGACACGGGACGGCTGCATTTTGAAACGAAACACCGAAAGCCGGAGCAGTTTGTGGACCTGCGCTTTGAGATGAATGTGCTGGTGGTGATGTCTACCGCACCGCATCCGTTTGATCCAGCGCCAACGTATGACCCCAAAGCGATCAGTCTGACCGCATGGCGATCGGGAACGGCTGGTGCAGACGATTTGTGCCGAGTGTCATGCCCTGAAAACGGTCGCGGCTTCATCAACACCGAACGCCATTTTCTATAACCGCGCAGAGGGTTGTTGGCCGCCCTCCATTGCCCGCTACGCCCCATCAACTTATTCAGGAGCGAAACACACCATGTCAATGCAACTTGTTCAAAGCACGCTTGATCCCGCAGAGGCCATCGTCGATGAAGTTCACCCGGCCGGAGAGCCGTGGATGAAAAGGCTTAATAAAGGCCAGGTCATCCGGATGATAGACCTCGACGGAAACCAGGCTGTCGACACTATTTTCTACAGCGCAACATCTCTTCATGAACACTACAGCCTGACCCGCACCATCCAGGCGCAAGGGTCCTTGTATCTGGGCGTCGGTTCGCGCTTGATGTCCAGTGGGGGTCAGCCCATGTTGACTATCGTGGCCGATACCTGCGGCCGGCACGACACACTGGGCGGCGCCTGTGCCAGCGAAAGCAACACGGTGCGCTATGCCATCGAGAAACGTTTTATGCACAGCTGCCGGGACAACTATCTGCTGGCCATTGCCCATTCGCCTTACCCGCTGAGCAAGCGTGACGTGGTGTCGAACATCAACTTTTTCATGAATGTGCCCGTGACACTTGAAGGTCGGCTCACATTTGAAGACGGGCTTTCAGCGCCGGGCAAATATGTTGAGCTGCGCGCCGAGATGGACGTGATTGTTCTGGTGTCCAACTGCCCCCAGCTTAACAACCCGTGCAATGCCTATAACCCGACCCCCGTGCGCTTCCTGATCTGGGACGGTGCCTGAGAGAGATCAGGTTTTGCAAACTGGACGGCCAGTGCGCATCACCCTACCGCAGGACGACCTGCGCACCCTTTCACCCCTTATCAAACCGCTTATGTTCACTAAAGTATTGATTGCCAACCGGGGCGCCATTGCCTGCCGAATCATCCGCACCCTCAAGCGCATGGGCATTCGCTCAGTAGCTGTTTATTCCGAAGCCGATGCCGAGTCCATGCATGTGGCGCTTGCCGATGAGTCGGTGTGCATCGGACCGGCGGCACCCGCCAGCAGTTACCTCTGCATGCAACGCCTGATTGATGCTGCCTTGCAAACCGGTGCACAAGCCATTCATCCCGGCTATGGATTTCTCTCCGAAAACGCGGCATTCGTCGAGGCCTGTGAAGCTGCGGGTCTGGTGTTCCTGGGTCCCACGCCGCATCAAATGCGGGTGTTTGGACTCAAACATTCGGCGCGCGCGCTGGCAAGCCAGGCGCAGGTCACATTGCTGCCAGGTACCGGACTGTTGCCCGACGTAGAGACCGCGCTTGAGCAGGCCTTGATCATTGGCTACCCCGTGATGCTCAAGAGCAGTGCCGGGGGCGGTGGCATTGGCATGCAGATGTGTACCGGTGAGGCAGAACTCGCAACAGCATTTGAGACGGTTCGCCGACTGGCCCAGGCTAACTTTTCAAACGCCGGTGTGTTTCTTGAGCGCTACATCACCGACGCACGCCACATCGAAGTGCAGGTTTTTGGTGATGGCGCCGGTGACGTACTGGTGCTGGGCGAGCGCGACTGCTCATTGCAGCGGCGCAACCAGAAAGTGGTTGAAGAAACGCCCGCGCCCAACCTTCGAGAAGAAGTACGTCAGGCACTGCATGAAACAGCGCGTCGGCTGGTCCAAAGCGTTCAATACCGCTCGGCGGGTACGGTTGAGTTTGTAGTAGACGCCGCCACGCAAAACTTCTACTTTCTGGAAGTTAACGCACGGCTTCAGGTAGAGCACGGCGTGACAGAGGCCGTCACAGGCGTAGATATCGTGGAATGGATGGTGCGACTGGCTGCAGGGGATCTGCCCCCCCTGCACACCTTGCAGATTGAGCAACGCGGCCATGCCGTGCAAGCCCGTTTGTATGCAGAAGACCCGGTCAAGAATTTCCAGCCTTCGACAGGCGTGCTGACCGAAGTGGTGTTTCCACCTGACGTGCGGGTTGACACCTGGATTGAGCGTGGCACGGAGGTTAGTGCGTTTTACGACCCCATGCTGGCCAAGCTGATTGCGTTGGGAGAAAATCGTGAACAGGCGATTGCCAAACTTTCGCGCGCGCTGGCTGACTGCCGCGTGGCAGGTCTGGAGTCCAATCTGGATTATTTGCGCGGTGTGATGACGTTCAAGCCTTTTGTCGAAGGCTGTCATACGACGCGTAGCCTGTCTACCTTCACGGCCCCAAGCCGGGCGTTTGACGTGATCAGTGGCGGTGTTCACACCACGGTGCAAGACTGGCCCGGTCGTCTCGGTTACTGGGATGTGGGGGTTCCGCCATCGGGTCCGATGGACGCCCTTGCGTTGCGCACTGCCAACGGCATTGTAGGCAACCCCAGCGGCCAGGCCGCGCTAGAGATCACGGTAGCCGGCCCGACCATCAAGTTTCGGAGCCCACAGCAGATCGCCGTGACGGGTGCACCCATTGAATTGACACTCGACGGAAAGCCGGTCGCCATGTGGGTGCGGCTAAAAGTCGAGCCAGGCCAAACCTTGCGCATGGGGCGCCTTACTGGCGCTGGCTGTCGTGCGTATCTGGCAGTAAGCGGTGGTGTCGATGTTCCCGACTACCTGGGCAGTGGCGCCACTTTCACGCTGGGCCAGTTTGGCGGACACGGGGGGCGCACGCTGCGTGCAGGAGATGTGCTGCACGTTGGGCTGCCTGGTGAGTTGCCTTGTCTGGATGACAGCCAGGTGGCACGGCTCAAGCCAGGCTATGCCAGCCATTGGGATATTGGCGTGTTGATTGGGCCCCACGCTGCGCCCGATTTTTTTACGCCCGAGGACATCGAAACCTTTTTTGCCACGCCATGGCAGGTGCATTACAACTCAAGCCGCACGGGGGTGCGCCTGATTGGGCCTAAACCTGTTTGGGCGCGCAGCGATGGGGGAGAGGCTGGACTGCACCCTTCCAACATTCATGACAACGCCTACGCCATCGGTGCCATTGACTTCACAGGCGACATGCCTGTAATTTTGGGTCCAGATGGTCCCAGTCTGGGTGGGTTTGTGTGCCCTGCAACCGTGGTGCGCGGCGAACTGTGGAAGCTGGGGCAGCTGTCGCCGGGCAACACTGTGCGCTTTATCCCAATGACGCTGGCAGACGCGAACGCCCTGGCGCTTGTGCAAGATAGAGGACTGCAGCCGGGCGAACCCGCGCCGGTTTGCGCCATGTCGTCACGTATCCTGCCGGACTCAGCTGTGCTGCACCGTACTCCAGCCAATGGTGATCGTGTCGAAGTGGTGTACCGCCGTTCTGGCGACTGTAATGTGCTGGTTGAGTTTGGCGACCTGGCCTTGGACTTGCCATTGCGGTTCCAGGTGCATGCCCTGATGAAACAGATGCAGGATGGGCGTGCTGACGGCCGGTTGGCGGGCATCATTGATCTGACGCCAGGCATTCGGTCATTGCAGGTGCATTACGACCCGGCCCTGATCTCTCTGGGCTGCCTGATGGACCGCCTGCTCGAAATTCAAGCCGCATTGGCAACTAACGGCGACATCGAAGTGCCGAGCCGCACGGTGTGGTTGCCCTTGTCATGGGACGATGCCGCCACCCGGCTGGCCATTGAGAAGTACATGCAGTCGGTGCGCGCCGACGCTCCCTGGTGCCCCAGCAACATTGAATTCATCCGGCGCATGAACGGGCTGGATGACTGGCAGGCTGTATATGACATCGTTTTCAAGGCCAGTTACATGGTGCTGGGCTTGGGCGACGTGTACCTGGGCGCGCCGGTGGCCACACCCCTTGATCCACGGCACCGCCTGGTGACGACCAAGTACAACCCGGCGCGCACCTGGACACCCGAGAACGCCGTGGGCATTGGCGGCGCTTATCTGTGTGTTTACGGCATGGAAGGCCCGGGCGGCTACCAGTTTGTAGGCCGCACGGTCCAGATGTGGAACCGCTGGCGCGTCACGCGTGAGTTTCAACCGGGCAGGCCCTGGTTGCTGCGCTTTTTTGACCAGATCCGCTTTTATCCGGTGGGTGCGGACGAACTACTGGCTCTGCGTAAAGATTTCATCGCCGGGCGCGCCAATCTCCGCATCGAGGAAGGCGTGTTCCGCCTGTCCGAGTACCAGTCTTTCCTGCAGAACAACGCGGCGTCGATCACCGCTTTCAAACAGCGCCAGCAAACTGCCTTTGAAGCCGAACGTGAGCGCTGGCGGGTGGCTGGCCTGTCCGAAACACCGCATGACATCAGCAGCCCGGACGAGGCGGTCAATGCGGCAGCGGCCGATGCCTTTGATGGCGAGGTGGTCGTCTCGCAGGTGTCGGGTGGCGTCTGGTCGGTTCTGGTGAGCGCCGGCGCCACGGTCAAGGCGGGGGACGCCTTGCTGGTGGTCGAGTCCATGAAGATGGAAATCACGGTGCATGCGCCCACAGATGGACTCATTCACGAGGTGCTGTGCACCGAAGGTCAACCCGTCAGCGCAGGCCAGGCTCTGGTTCTGATGCGTTGATTCAACAGGAGTTTGATATGCGACTTGATGTTTCAATGGCTGCCCTGCGCTCCCAGGACCTCAGTGGCGGCCTCACGCCCACCCGGCTGGTGTCTGGACCAGTTTGCCACCGGTCTGGTGGGTGTGCGCTCGCCCTATCCCCCTGTGTCAGACTAGTTGTCGCCTCCGATTTTTCGCGGGTTATCCGCACCGGAGCGGACATTTCATGCAAAGAAAACCTCATTCACATCGCTCCCTCGAATTCAAGGAGCAGGCGCTGCTGGAGGGCGCGGACAAATGACGTCCGTCCAGCAGCGCCAAAAGTTGCTCAGCCTGATTGGCCAGGCGGGTGCTGACGGGGCGCGCTTGAAGCCGGCTTGCCGTCAGATCGGCCTGTCCTGCCGCAGTGTGCAGCGATGGCAGCGCTCGGATGCTGCTGAGGGTGACCAGCGCTCATCTGGCAAGCGGCGCTACGCGTGCCCGCCCAAACAAGCTGCGCGAGGACGAACCCGGCCGGCGATCTCCGCGATCATGCGTTGGCGCAAGGCCGGGAAATCGGGGCTGTCATGGCGCCTTCGGGAGGAATCGGGACGGCCCAAGCGGGGCGTGCCGAGCCGGGGCGGGTGACAGATCGAGGGCTGTTTCACCGTGCTACACTGGCCCACAGGTGGTTGAAACTCCTATCGCAAGATCGCCTGATGCTAAAAGATGTAAGTGATAGGCAAACGTTGACCAAGGCGCAAGCTGAGGTAACAAAAGACCAACCACCACAGAGGAAGACACATGAAGAAGATCGGACTTTTGGCGTCAATGATGGCAGCACTGTGCATCACGACCGCCCCAGCAGTGCAATCGCAGGAATTGTATTGGGCCAGCAGCGGTATGTTTGGTCCTTTCAAC
>JBKJZS010000332.1:0-6148 GCA_046714915.1 Polaromonas sp.
CGTTGCGCAGCGCGCCGTCGCGGTAGTTCCAGCCGGCCTCGCGCAGCAACGCCTGGGCCTGGCGCAGGTTCTGGCGCAGGCTGCCCGGCGGCGCGGTGCTGGGAGACAGCGGAACCGCGCCGAACACGGCCGGCTTCAATTGGGCACGCAGCGGTTCGAGCAAGGCCAGCTCATCCGGACGTGGCAGGCTCTCGGCATGGAACTCGCTGTTGGGAAAATAACCGTTGACGCGCTTGTAGAGACCGTAGAACAGTTGGCGGTTCATCCATTCAAAGTCCATCGCCAGTCCGATCGCCTGGCGCACCCGTACGTCCTGAAACTTTTCCTTCCGCAGGTTAAACACATAGCCCTGAAAGTCGCCTGGGTTGCGGTTCTCAAAAGCACGTTTGACCAGCTCGCCTGATACAAACTTCTTGCCGGTGTACTGGCGCGCCCAATTGCGTGAAATGAACTCGCGCATAAAGTCATATTCGCCGGCCTTCAGGCCCTCAAACCGCGATGTTTCATCGAGGTAGATCTTGAAGGTGATGCGGTCGAAATTGAACTGGCCTTTGCGGCTGGGCAGATCGGCGCCCCAATACGCCGGGTCGCGCACGTAAGTGATGTCTCGCCCCATGGCGCTGCTTGCTGGCTTGTAAGGGCCCGAGCCTAACGGCAGGTCGGAAACAATCTTGTCAAAAGCCTTGCCCGCGCCCCACTCGCGGCTGAACACGGGCATGCCGCCGACGACCAGCGGCAGCTCCGGATTCGGCACCAAAAACTCAAACCGCACCTCGCGATCAGAGAGCAACGTGAGGGCTTTGACTTCGGCGTACATGCTCCGGTACTGCGGCGCGGCCAGCTTGCCGGTCAGCTGGGTATAGGAGTGCAGCACATCTGCGGCCAGTACCGGCAAGCCATTATGAAAACGCGCCTTGGGGTGAATGCGAAAGGTGGCCGACAGACGGTCAGTCGCCACCTCGACGTCTTCGGCGAGCAGGCCGTAGGCAGTGGTCGGCTCTTCGGAGTTCCCGGTCAGCAGGCTTTCGATCATGAGCGTGCCTATGCCGTAAGGCGCAGTGCCGCGCAAGGTGAAGGGGTTGAATTTGTCGAAATTGGTAGGCCGGGTCGGTGGCACCATACGGATCTCGCCGCCCTTGGGCGCAGCGGGATTGACGTAATCGAAGTGACTGAAGCTGGCGGGGTATTTAATGTCGCCAAACTGGGCGTAGGCATGGGCAGCCGAGGACGGCACGGCACTCAAAGCACCCCAGAGAAAACATAGCGACCGCAGAAAAATCCTCATGCGACAATTCTGCATCAACTATCCCGCCGTTCGGGCTGAGCCTGGCTCAAGCCCTTTAACAATGCCCTTCGACAGGCTCAGGGTGAACGGGTCGGGTTCTTTGCGAGCCATTGAGAGATGAACATGGGATTTCTTACCGGCAAAAAACTGCTGATTACCGGCGTACTGTCTAGTCGTTCGATTGCCTACGGCGTCGCCAAAGCCTGCCACGCGCAGGGGGCAGAGCTGGCTTTCAGCTATGTGGGCGAACGTTTCAAGGACCGCATCACCGAGTTTGCCGCTGACTTCGGCTCTAAACTGATCTTTGACTGTGATGTGGGCGACGATGAGCAGATTGCCAAGCTTTTCACGGACCTTTCAGTAACCTGGCCGCAGTTTGACGGCTTGGTGCACAGCATTGGGTACGCCCCCCGGGAAGCGATTGCCGGCGACTTTCTGGAAGGTCTGAGCCGTGAAGGCTTCAGAATTGCGCACGACATCAGCAGCTACAGCTTTCCGGCGATGGCCAAAGCCGCCCTGCCCCACTTGAATCCCAAGTCGGCCTTGCTCACTCTGACCTACCTGGGAGGGGTGCGCACAGTGCCCCACTACAACACCATGGGCCTGGCAAAAGCCAGCCTGGAATCCTCGGTGCGTTACCTGGCCGAGTCGCTCGGCAACAAGGGCACCGGCATGCGTGTCAACGGCATCAGTGCCGGTCCGATCAGGACGCTGGCTGCCAGCGGCATCAAGGATTTCGGCAAGCTGCTGGGCATGGTGGCCGCCGCCGCGCCGCTACGCCGCAACGTGACCATCGAAGACGTGGGTAACGTGGCGGCCTTCCTGCTCAGTGATCTGGCCAGCGGCATCACAGCCGAGATTACATACGTGGACGGCGGTTTCAGCCAAACTGCCGGAGTCTCGCGCGACAGCGCCGCGACTCACGCTGATTCTTGAGAACAGCTGACAAATTCCGCTTTCGACAGTCCTTTTCCAGCTACTTTTTTAGTAGCTGCCTGACCGGATCATGAATCGACGACGCCTCCTTTCGCTACTGACGCTCGCCGCGCTGGGCGTCGTTGCCGGACCGCTGGCGCTGGCGGCTGGCGGGACCCCGCCATTAATGCTGGCCAACGTCTACCGCCGTGGCGTGACGCTGCAGGATTACTGGATCAGCGAAAAGCTTGACGGGGTTCGCGGTTACTGGGATGGAGAGCGGTTGTTGACCCGCGGTGGCCAACGTATTGCTGCGCCGGCGTGGTTCACGGCCGGCTGGCCCAGGACGGCGATGGACGGCGAGCTGTGGGCCGGACGTGGGCAGTTCTCGAAGGCTGTCTCCACAGTGCGCCAGCAAACCCCTGACGACTCAGCGTGGCGTGCCATGCGCTTCATGGTCTTTGATCTGCCCGCCCAAAGCGGGCCGTTCACCGACCGTATTTCGGTATTGAATGGACTGGTCAGCCAGATCGACCAGCCTTGGGTGAAAGCCGTCGCGCAGTTCCAGCTTCCCAATCATGAGAGTTTGCAGGCTTTGCTGGAAAAAACCGTCAAACTGGGTGGTGAAGGCTTGATGCTGCACCGCGGCGCGTCGCATTACCAGGCGCTACGAAATGACGACCTGCTCAAACTCAAGATGCATGAGGACGCTGACGCCCGCGTCGTCGCGCACATTACCGGCAAAGGAAAATATGCCGGCATGCTGGGCGCGCTGGTGGTCGAAACGCCGGGCTCGGATAGCGAGCCGGGCCGGCGGTTCAAGCTGGGCACGGGCTTTAGCGATGCCTTGCGGCGAAGCCCGCCTGTCGTAGGCAGCTGGGTGACTTACCGCTTCCGCGGCCTAAACGACAGCGGCATTCCCCGTTTCGCCAGCTTTATGCGGGTGCGTGAAGACATTCCACCGACACGGCGCTGAGTCCTAGGAAGTAAATTTGACCGGTAGGCGCGCTTACTCTTTCACGCAGTCGGCGTAGTAGCGCCTCTTGCCGTTGGCGTCTTCTTCTTCGACCAGACCGTGAATGTCGGTCTCAAATCCTGGGCACTGTGCATTGAACTCCCGCGAGAACTTCAGGTAATCAACAATTTTTTTGTTGAATACCTCGCCGGGAATCAGCAGCGGAATGCCGGGCGGGTAAGGCGTGACCAGACCCACCGTGATGCGGCCTTCCAGATGGTCAATCTCCACCCGCTCGGTTTTATGCAGCGCAATGTGCGCGTAGGCGTCGCTGGGCTTCATCGCCGGGGTCAGGTCGCTCAGGTACATGTCGGTAGTGAGGCGTGCAATGTCATATTTGGCGTACAGGTTGTGCACGTGCTGGCACAGGTCGGCCAGGCCCATTTTTTCGTATTTGGGGAACTGCTGGCAGAACTCGGGCAGGATGCGCCACATCGGCTGATTCTTGGCGTAGTCGTCCTTGAACTGCTGCAACGCGGTCAGCATGCTGTTCCAGCGGCCCTTGGTGATACCGATGGTGAACATGATGAAGAAGCTGTAGAGCCCGGTTTTCTCCACCACCACGCCGTGCTCAGCCAGGAATTTGGTCACGATGCTGGCCGGAATGCCGGTCTTGGCGAACTTGCCGTTCAGGTCCATGCCGGGCGTGACGATGGTGGACTTGATAGGGTCCAGCATGTTGAAGCCGGTGGCCATCTTGCCAAAACCATGCCAGTTGACACCGGCTTTGGCCTTTTTGGACTCGCCCTTGATCACCCAGTCTTCCGAGCGGCCAATGCCCTCCTCGACCAGCTTGTCCGGCCCCCAGACCTTGAACCACCAGTCGTCGCCGTACTCGTCGTCCACCATGCGCATCGCCCGCCGAAAGTCCAGCGCCTCGGCAATGCTCTCTTCGACCAGCGCTGTGCCGCCGGGCGGCTCCATCATCGCGGCAGCGACATCGCAGCTGGCAATGATGCTGTACTGCGGCGAGGTGGAGGTATGCATCAGGTAAGCCTCATTGAAAAGGTGCCTGTCAAGCTTGACGGTCTGCGAATCCTGCACCAGCACATGGCTGCCCTGGCTGATGCCGGCCAGCAGCTTGTGAATGGACTGCGTCGCATAGACCATGGCCTGCTTGGGACGCACTCGCTTCTTTCCCATCGCGTGGTAGCTGCCGTAAAACGGGTGGAAGGCAGCGTGCGGCAACCAGGCTTCGTCGAAATGGAGATTTTCGACATAGCCATCTAGCATGCCTTTGACCGTCTCGGTGTTGTAAAGCACGCCATCGTAAGTGGACTGGGTGATGGTCAGCACGCGCGGTTTGACCTTCTTCGCATCGACGCCTTTGAGCAGCGGGTTCGCTTTAATCTTGGCCTGAATCGAGGCTGGCTCGAACTCCTCCTTCGGAATCGGCCCGATGATGCCAAAGTGGTTGCGCGTCGGCTTCAAAAACACAGGAACCGCGCCGGTCATGATGATGGCGTGCAGGACGGATTTATGGCAATTACGGTCCACCACCACCACATCCCCGGGTGCCACCGTGTGGTGCCAGACTATCTTGTTGGACGTCGAGGTGCCGTTAGTGACAAAAAAGCAATGGTCAGCGTTGAAGATGCGCGCGGCATTTCGCTCGCTGGCCGCTACCGGACCAGTGTGATCGAGCAGCTGGCCCAGCTCTTCGACTGCGTTGCAGACGTCGGCCCGCAGCATATTCTCACCAAAAAACTGGTGGAACATCTGCCCGACGGGGCTCTTGAGAAACGCCACGCCGCCGGAGTGGCCCGGGCAATGCCAGGAGTAGGAGCCGTCTTCCGCGTAGTCGAGCAAGGCCTTGAAAAATGGAGGTTTCACGCCTTCCAGGTAGCTCTTGGCTTCGCGAATGATGTGGCGTGCGACGAACTCAGGCGTGTCCTCAAACATGTGAATGAAGCCATGGAGTTCGCGCAGGATGTCGTTCGGAATGTGGCGCGAGGTTTTGGTCTCGCCATAGACGTAAATCGGCACATCCAGATTTTTTCGTCGTACTTCTTCAATGAAGTGGCGCAGGTTCAGCACCGCCGGGTCGAGGTCCGGCCCAGGCGTGAACTCTTCGTCGTCAATGGACAGGATAAAGGCACTGGCGCGGCTTTGCTGCTGCGCAAACTGCGACAGGTCGCCATAGCTGGTGACGCCGAGGACCTCAAAGCCTTCCGTCTCTATCGCCTGAGCCAGCGCACGAATGCCCAGGCCGGAGGTATTTTCGGAACGGAAATCTTCGTCGATGATGACGATGGGAAAACGGAATTTCATCAAAAGGCCTTTGCCTGAAGCTGCCAAAAAAAATCGAATCAGGGCGGAAGTGTAAGGATATTTTTTGACAGATGAGCCGACTTGGTAAAACGCTGGCCCGAATAAGCTTGCCAATGCGTTCTTCTGCCCCAGAATGTGTCTTTTACGAAACGCAAGGAACAAAGCATGGCGGAATCAACGATTTGGTGGCTGATCGCAGGGGCCTTCGTGGCCCTTGAGCTGGTCACGGGCACTTTCTACCTCTTGATGCTGGCTGTCGGCATGGCTGCCGCGGCGCTGGCAGCCCAGGCCGGGGCGGGCATCGTGCTGCAACTGCTGGTGGCGGCCCTGGTGGGCGGTGGCGCAGTAGTGGTATGGCACCAGGTCAAAAAAAGAAAACCGACCGACCCTTCAGCCCGTGCCGACCGCAGTGTCAACCTGGATGTGGGTGAAATCGTCCAGATCGAGGCCTGGAATTCCGACGGCACAGCCCACGTACAATACCGCGGCAGCAGCTGGACCGCGATTCACCGCTCGGGTGTGATCCCTTCGGCGGGCGCGCACCGGGTCTCTGAACTGGTCGGTAGCCGCCTGCTGGTCGACAAAGTTTAATTAAACGTCATCACAAGAAAAGAGTCATCATGGATATCGCGATTCTCATCGTCGTCATCGCCGCCATCTTC
>JBKJZS010000333.1:0-4326 GCA_046714915.1 Polaromonas sp.
CGCACTCGACATGTTGCAGGCCCTGTACGAGATGGCGTCGCGGCCGATCCCGGCGGACCGCGTGCAGCTCATGCTGGCCGGCGACGAGGCGATGGACGAAGACCCCGAAGGCGCGCAACTGCTGCACACGCGCCGCACCGACCTCAAGGCCCGTACGCCCACGCAAAGCCTGTACCTCGAGAACATCGCCACCCACGACATCACCTTCGGCATCGGGCCCGCGGGCACCGGCAAGACCTACCTGGCTGTCGCCTGCGCGGTCGACGCGCTGGAGCGCAGCGCGGTGCAGCGCATCGTGCTGACCCGGCCGGCCGTGGAAGCCGGGGAGCGGCTGGGATTTCTGCCCGGTGACCTGAGCCAGAAGGTTGATCCCTATCTGCGTCCGCTGTATGACGCGCTGCACGAGCTGATGGGCTTTGAACGTGTCCAAAAAGCCTTTGAGCGCCAGCAGATTGAAATCGCGCCACTGGCTTTCATGCGCGGCCGCACGCTGAACCATGCGTTTGTGATCCTGGACGAGGCGCAAAACACCACACCCGAGCAGATGAAGATGTTTTTGACGCGCATCGGCTTTGGCGCCAAGGCGGTGGTGACCGGCGACGTCAGCCAGGTCGATTTGCCGCGCACGCAACTGAGCGGGCTGGTGGACGCCGAACGGGTGCTCAAGCGCGTCAAAGGCATTGCAATCACCCGGCTAACCAGCGCTGATGTGGTGCGGCATCCGCTGGTGGCGCGTATTGTCGATGCCTATGACGGCTACAAGGGAAAAGACGGGGCAGAAGCTGCTATTGATTCAGCAGCACCTGGCGCACGTCTCACAAGGATAAAAAGCCGAAATGGCTCTTAAAAAACTGAGCCTGTCACTGCAGTTCGGCGACATCAAGGACGCCAAACGCCACCGCGCCGCACTGCCGCGCCACCGTGTGGCACGCTGGATTCGCCATGCGCTGGACAGCGACGCGGAGCTCACCGTGCGCATTGTCGATGCCGATGAAGGCCAGGCGTTGAACCGCAGCTACCGGCAGAAAGACTACCCGACCAATGTGCTGACGTTTGACTACACGCAGGCGCCACTGGTCACGGCCGATCTGGTCTTGTGTGCGCCTGTCATCGCCCGGGAAGCGCGCGACAACAAAAAAACGCTGCAGGCGCATTACGCTCACCTGATGGTGCACGGAGCGCTGCACGCGCAGGGCTGGGACCATGAAACCAGCGAGGCCGATGCTTGGGCCATGGAAGCGCGCGAGGTCGAGATTCTGGCCGGCCTCGGGATCAAGAACCCCTACCTGTGACCTGTTTCATTCATCAAATCTACCTTAAAGCCACGACCAACGGGAACTAGTAGCTATCTATTTTATAGCAAACACAACCCTTGCCGGCATCGGTCTGGCTGCGCCTGTTTCGAGCTCGGCTGGGGATTGAAGCTGTGATTCACTGGGCGGCTGTCTTTTCCCTCAACCCAGCCGGGTCTCGCTCGAACTCGCTCCGCCCAGACAATCGCGATCCCTGGTCCGCTTGACCCTGCACTACCGAATTGATAGCGGTTCGATGCGCAGCGGGATTGTCACCGGTCCGTCATTGACCAAATGCAGCTGCATGTCAGCAGCGAAGTGCCCGGTTTCCACCTGAGGATGGGCGGCGCGCGCCTGGGCCACAAAGTAGTCGTACAGCCGGCGCCCGTCATCAGCCGCCGCGGCAGCGGTGAAGCTGGGTCGGTTGCCGCCCGACACATCGGCAGCGAGCGTGAACTGACTGACGATGAGCAGGCCGCCCCCGCAATCCTGCACACTGCGGTTCATCTTCCCAGCCGCGTCTGAAAAAATGCGCAGCTTCAAAATTTTTGCCAGGAGCCGGTCCGCTTGCCCTTCGTTGTCGCCGCGCTCGGCGCACAGCAGCACCAGCAGACCCGCGCCGATCTGACCCACGGTCAGGCTCGCCACCACCACCCGCGCCTGACTCACGCGCTGGATCAGGCTGATCAAATCAGATCCTTCTCATCGTCAAAATGCGCTTCCACGTCAGATGGCAGCAGTTGAATGGTGGCGCGCAGGCCGGGCACGGCACTCATCAGCGCCTGCTCGACGCTGGCGCGCAGCGCCGCCGCGCGCCCCAGCGACCAGCTGGCCGGCATGTGCATGTGCATGTCAACAAAGCGGCGCTGGCCAGCGCGGCGGGTCGTCACATGGTCAAAACGTAGGGTGGGGTGCGCAAAACCGGCCAGGGTTTTCTCAATTTCCACCAGTACCTCGGGCTCGGCGGCTTCGTCCATCAGGCCTTGAGACGAGCGCCACATCAGTTGAACACCTTCCCACAGGATGTTCAGGGCCACACCGATCGCCACCAGGGCATCCAGCCACAACCAGCCTGTCAACGTCACGGCGCCTATGCCGACGACCACGCCCGCCGACGTCCAGACATCGGTGACCAGGTGTTTCGCGCCGGCTTCGAGTGCAATTGAACGGTGTTGCCTTGCAGCGCCGAACATGACCCAGGCCATCAAGCCATTGAGTGCCGAGCTGACAATCGACAGCGCCAGACCCCAGCCCACTTGCTGCAGAGGCTGGGGGTCAAAAATGCGGTGGCCTGCGGCCCACATGATGGCCAGGGCCGCGCCAATAATCAGCAAGCCTTCGAAACCGGAAGAAAAGTACTCGGCCTTGTGATGTCCGTAAGGGTGGTCGTCATCGGCAGGTCGTTGGGCGATCGTGACCATGAGCAGCCCAAAAATGGCGCTGGCCAGATTGACAAAAGACTCCATGGCATCCGCCAGCAGCCCCACCGAATCGGTGATGTACCAGGCGCCTGTCTTGAGCACGATGGTGATGAGCGCGACAGCCATAGACGCCCAAAGCAGGCGTTGCGGCGTCAATAAATCCAGTTTCAGCCGGTTCATGCGTCCATTGTCGATGATGCCGCGCGCGCCACAGCGCCAGTTAATCCGGATCCTGCTCGACGGCGCCGTCCGCGCGCGGACCTGCGCGGTACTGGCGGTATGGGACGGTCTGCGGCGGCGGTGCGCCAGCCGGCGAGCTCGACGATCCATCCGCAATACGGTATGGTTGCTCCAGGAGATCTTCCATGTACCGAAACTCTCTGCAGCCGTCCCTGCACAGCCTGCTCCTCGCCGCGGCCTGCGGGCTCGGCGTTCTGGCAACCGGGACCGCCCTGGCTCAGAGGGCCCCAAATGCCCGGGAGGCAGCGAGCTACCAAGGCCTGCACGCCGCCGCCCACACGGGAAATGTGGCCCAGATTGCACAACTCGCTGCCGCGAAAGCCGACCTCAATGGCCGCGATGGCAACGGCCGCACACCCCTGCATGTGGCGGCCTTTGCGAAGCAGCGTGACGCGATTCGCGCACTGGTGCAGGCCGGCGCCAACATCAACCTGCTGGACCAGGACCGCTACGACGGCGTAACCATTGCCGCAGTCGCCGACGACGAGGAGACGCTGCGCCTGCTGCTGGCCCTGGGCGCCAGCGCAAAACAGATCACCAGCCGCTACGACGGCACAGCGCTGATCGCCGCCGCCCATCTGGGCCACGACGGTGTGGTCAGGCAACTGATTGCAGCCGGCGCACCGCTGGACCATCTGAACAACCTGCACTGGACCGCCCTGATTGAATCCATCGTGCTAGGCGATGGCGGGCCGCGCCATCTGGAAAGCCTGCGCGCGCTGGTAGACGCTGGTGCCAGCACCCGGCTGACGGATCGGCAAGGCCATACACCGCTGCAACTGGCCAGAGCCCGACATTACACCGCGATGGTGCAGGCGCTGGAACAAGCCGGCGCGCGGTAGACAACGCGCAGCAGGCAGCAGCGGAACGAGCTACGGGCAGTCATGCCAGGCGTGGCTGCCACGCCCTCAGGCCAGTGTTACCCGCGCAAACTTGCGTTTGCCCACCTGAACCACATAAGTTCCCGCCGCCAGCTTGAGCGCCTTGTCGCTGACCACGCTGGCATCCACCCGCACACCACCGCCGTCGATCAGGCGATTGCCTTCGCCGCTGGAAGCGGCCAGTCCGGCCATTTTAAGCAGCGCGCCAATACCCAGCGGGGCGCCGCTCAAACTGACTTCAGTGATCTTGTCAGGCACGCCGCCTTTGCTGCGGTTGATGAAATCCTGCTCGGCAGCGTCCGCCGCCGCCGCTGAATGAAAGCGTGCGGTGATTTCCTTGGCCAGCGCCACTTTGGCGTCTTTCGGATTGGCGCCGGCTTCGACCTCTTTTTTCAGCGCGGCGATCTCGGGCTCGCTCCTGAAGCTGAGCAAGGTGTACCACCTCCACATCAGCACATCGGAGATCGACAGCACCTTGGCAAACATGGTGTT
>JBKJZS010000334.1:0-3119 GCA_046714915.1 Polaromonas sp.
GCTACTACACGCACGATGATCTGGTGCGGCTGATCTTGCGCGAGTCCGTGGGCCTGCTGGCCACCGAGCGCATGGACGCGTTTGAAGCCCACCTTAAAAAGAGCGGCAAAAAAGGCTCGCTCAACCCCGGCGACTGGGACGCACTCGACGCGCTTGACCCGGCCAGCCAGATTCTCGAACTCAAAATTTGCGACCCCGCCATGGGCAGCGGCCACTTTTTGGTGGCGCTGGTCGA
Source organism: Polaromonas sp. (assembly GCA_046714915.1). GTDB lineage: Bacteria > Pseudomonadota > Gammaproteobacteria > Burkholderiales > Burkholderiaceae_C > Polaromonas. The sequence goes on from JBKJZS010000334.1 coordinate 236, forward strand.
TTATTTGGCTGACCGCGTGCTGGAGGCCATCACCACCGCAACCCATTTGGTGGGTGGGCAAGCGTGGGCTGCGCACCTGATGGAGTCTGGTCGCCCCTGGCAAAGCCCGGTGCTGCAACGCATGGCCACGATTCGCCGCAGCATCAAGACCACCGCCAAAGACCACGGCTGGGCCGTGACCGATGCGCAGCTCGATGACCGGCACATCGTGCGCCGCATGATTTTGAAGAAAACCATTTTCGGGGTGGATAAGAACCCGATGGCGGTCGAGTTGGCCAAAACCGCGCTGTGGCTGCACACCTTCACCGTTGGCGCGCCGCTGAGTTTTCTGGACCATCACCTCAAGATTGGTGACAGCCTGCATGGTGAAAAGTTGCCCGATGTGCAGCGCGGTTTGCAAAACCTCGGGGCATTGCTCTTAAGCAGTGAGTTTGACCGGCTGGCACTGGCAGCCAAAAACATTGCCCAGGTGGCTGACCTGACCGACGTGGATATTGCCGAGGCGCAACTGTCCAAGCAACTGGCTAACGAAGCTGCGGCCCAAGTGGCGCCGATTCACGCCGTGCTCGACTTTTGGCGCGCGTTGCGCTGGCTGGTCCCCGGCTGGCCGGTGGACAAAATCAGCAAATTGCCCAAGCTGCTTAAAGTTGCCAAAGACGAACCCAACCCGCTGCTGGCCGGCCTGGTCAAGCTGCTGGAGCCCGGTCAAAACCTGGTGACCGTGTTGGGCGCCGGCAGGCTGGACGGCAAAGACGCAGCCAATGACTTGATGGCTAAAGCCCGTGAACTTGCCAGCCGTGAAACCTTCTTTCACTGGTGGACGAGCTTTCCAACGGTGTTTGGCGCCGGCTCCAAAGGTGGCTTTGATGCCATCATCGGCAACCCGCCGTGGGACCGCATCAAGCTGCAGGAAGTTGAGTGGTTTTCCGAGCGCAGCCCGGCCATTGCCGCTCAGTCGCGGGCTTCTGATCGCAAAAAAATGATCGCGGCTCTAGAGGGCGTGCAAATGATGCAAACCGGCTCCAACACGCCGCCCGCAGTGGACTTGTGGGCGCAGTACCAGTTCGCGTGCGAACGCGCTGAAGCCAATGCGCGCGTTCTGGGCAACGGCAAATTGGGCAGTGGCGACTATCCGCTGCTGGGCGGTGGCGACGTCAACCTTTACAGCCTGTTTGTCGAGCGCGCCCAAGCGCTGGCCGCGAAAGACGGCCTGATCGGGCTGCTGACACCCAGCGGCATTGCCGGCGACAAGGGCGCGGCCGAATTTTTTAGCAGCCTGAGCAGCACCGGGCGCTTGGGTGCGCTGTTTGACTTTGAGAATCGCAAAGTCTTTTTCCCCGACGTTCACGCCAGCTTCAAGTTTTGCGCCATGCTGTTTGGTGGCCTGGCTCGCACTTTCAAGCAAACCCGTTGCGCTTTTTACCTGCACCAGTTGGCAGAGCTGGACGACCCCAGCAGAACTCTCTTGCTCACCGCCGAAGACTTCTCGCGCGTCAACCCCAACACCGGGGCCGCGCCCATCTTTCGCACCCAGCGCGACGCTGACATCACGCTCAGGCTTTATGCCGCGCACCCGGTGCTGGTCAAGCATGGCGGGGTCAGCGCATCCACCGGGCAGCAGCCGGAGGTAAAGGTTTGGCCGGTGAAGTACCAGCGCATGTTCGATATGACCAATGACTCACAACTGTTTTTGAAGGCAAGCGAGCTGGAAAAGCAGGGCTGGCAGCGGACCGCGTTGAATCGTTGGGAGAAGAGCGAGGCGCAGGCCGTGCCGCTCTATGAGGGCAAGATGGTGCAGATGTTTGACCACCGCGCGGCGGATGTGGTGGTGAATGCAGCCAACCTCAAGCGCGCGGCGCAGCAGGAGGCGATTGACGACACTGAGAAAGCCGTGCCCAGCCGCTTTCCGGCACCCCAGTATTGGGTGAATGGTTCGGACGTCGATAAAACCTGGGCTGGCGACTGGTGCATTGCCTACAAATCAGTAACTGCCCCCAGCAACATGCGCACCATGATTGCTTCCATTGTTCCCAAGTGCGGTGTGGGCAATAGCATGGCCATGTTGATTCCAGAGTCGGGTCAAGAAGCGACTTATGCCCGTTGGGCGCCGCTGCTGATGGCCAATCTGAGCTGTTTGGCCTTTGACTTTGCCTTGCGCCAGAAAGTGCAGGGCCAAAACCTCAACTGGTTCATCGTGGAGCAGGCCGTCATCATCGCCCCAGCCCACTTTAACAACCCGCTGCCCGCCGCCTTCGCCCAAGCCATGCGCGCCGCCAATCTCATGAACGGCCACCACCCCAAGCCTACGGTGGCCGACTTTGTGATTCCCCAGGTGCTGGCGCTGACCTACACCGCGCATGACATGGCCCCGTTTGCGCGTGACCTCGGTTATGTAGACACAGCGGGCCAGGTGCTGCCGCCTTTTGTGTGGAATATTGAAGAGCGCCGCGCCCGTCTGGCCACGCTGGAGGCGCTGTTTTTCTACCTGTACGGCCTGAACGCCGACGATGCAGCCTACATCCTCGACACCTTCCCCATCGTGCGCGACCAGGACGTCAAGGCCTTTGGCCGCTACCGCACGAAAGATGACGTGTTGGCGGCGCTGGCTGTTTTGGGTGGATGAGACTGCTACTATTTTAATAGCTGATTGCGCCCGTATCTATTGGCAAGAAGGCCTTTTTGACACAAAAAATAGTATTTTTTTGGGCTGCAGAGCTGGAAAATCACCGTTATCAGGCATCAAAAGTGCCTGAGCCCAATTAATACGGGAACAATATGCTATCTAATTAATAGCGATTGATGGTTCGCTTTGATCGCCTCCAGCCCCACCCGTTTGCGCTATTGCTCCGGCCCGATGAAGTCTTCATTTCCGTTCGGGCTGAGC
>JBKJZS010000335.1:0-5922 GCA_046714915.1 Polaromonas sp.
GGGGTAGCGCAGTCTTGCGGGCTGCGTTCAATGAGGGGAAAAGAGTTCGGCGCGCAGCTGCACCGGCGTGGCGACGGTGCCGCCGGCTTTTTCGATGAGCTGGGCGGCTTCATCGACGAGATCGAGGTTGGACGCCGTTGAACCCAGCAGCGCGTCTTCCAGCCCGACTCGAACATGCCCACCCGACTGAACCGTCAACGGAATGATCGGCCGGATGTCGACGCCGAGTCCGGCAATCATCCAGGGGGCGCCGGGCGCTTCTTCCGACAGGACTTTCAAGTAGGACTGCAGGGCCTGCTCGCTGGGCCGGTAGCCGAAGGTGAACTGCTCGGAAAACATGAAGCGGTAAATTGGCATCGGCGTGTCCTGCACCGTGCGGGCCAGCGCCGCGCCCAGGCGCAGGTAGCCCGGCTCGTAGATCGCGAAACCCGGATGAAGCCGGTATTTGGCGGCCACCTCCAGTCCGAACCGGATGGCCGAAGGGGTGTTGATGTCGACCAGCGCCTTGCGGCCTTCGGCGACGTCGCGGTAGCTGACCAGGTTGGTCGATCCCGGATCGACGATCAGCCACTCCGCCAGGCCCCGCGTGGCCATGGACTCCAGGTGGGCGTAGCGTTTCCGGCCGGCATCGTCTTGAACCGCTTCGGCGTTGCTCATGTACCGGATCGCCGGGTACACGACCGCGTCGACCTTGGAGCGGATCTGCTCGATGATGCGCGTGACCACATCGATGTCGGTGGTCTGCTCGCCGGTGGCCGGGTCGTAGGCGTGAAAGTGGATGATGGAGGCGCCGGCCTGGGCGCATTCGACGGCTTGCGCGATGATTTCCTCAGGCGCCAGCGGAATGCCCGGCTGGACCCGGCGGGTCCAGGGGCCGTTCAGCGCCACTTCGATGCATACTTTGCCTTGGTTCATGCCTTGCCTTGGTTCATGCTGTTCAATCCGAAAAATCCCACCGCGTCATGCGTTGCCGCGCCTTGCGTAGTCGAAAAATTTCACGTCGCCCATCTGGCCGCCTTTGAGCGCGATCTCGAGCCCGTCGAGTTCCCTGGAGGCGGAGTGCAACCGGCATAGCGGAGCCCCCGGCGCAAGGCGGGCCGCGACGGTGAGCGCCTCGGGAGCAAGAACCTGCGTCACCTGGCTCGACGTGTCACCGCCCGAAAGCAACACCCTTTTCAGCGGAACACGCGCAAGAATGTCGCGCACGATCTCCCCCAGCCGTACCCCCAGGGTGCGGCCCCCCTCGTGCTTTGCCTCCGCCCTCGACATGCCTCGTCCCACCAGCGCATCGATCATCTCCCCTATTCTTGGATCGAGGGGGCCTTGAGCCGTATGCAGAATCACGCTGCGCCCCTGCGTCAGGTGATCGATCGCGAGCTCAACGACTTCGTTGCATGCCTCCTGCCAGAGCGCGTCATCGACCAGTTTTCGGGCGCTTACCGGAACCTCGGCGAAGCCCGCTTCGACCGCGGCCGTGATCTGCATCGACGTCAATTTCGAGGCGCTCCCGGACACGGCCAGCACGCGATCGACACCGGGAAAGGAACCGAACCTCGAAGTCTCCTGGATGGGAAGCTTCGCTTCCTCCCACCACTGGGTCAGCGCGTATTCGACGCCAGAGGAGCCGACGACGAACAGCGGGGTTCCCTTGCGGGCCTCGACGTCGAGAAGCCGGCCGATTTCCGTCAGATGCACGGGGGTTGACGCGTCGAACAGGATGCCCTCCGTGCGCTCGAGCATCAGCTCCGCCAGGGTTGCGTCGATCGACGCCCGGTCCTTGTCCAGGTCCGTGATCGTGAACTTCGAGATCGTCAACGTGGCCTGGTGCGCCAGGTGCACGCCCAGGTCTGCTTCGCCCATCGGAGTGATGGGGTGCACGCTCATGATGGGGTGCCGATCGATCCGGTACACCCTCCCGTCAGTGCCGGACCTGGCGAACAGGTTGCCGAACAAGCAGTAGCGCCCCAGAGCGGGATTGCCTGCCACGATGGGAACTTTGCCGTCCGAAAAGCACTTGCGCGCGATGTCGATGACCCGTCCTATGCTGCCGATAGCGGGAGAACTGTCGAAGGTAGAGCAGACCTTGTAGTGGACGATCGGCGCCAGTTTCTTCAGCGCTTGCAGCAGCGCGGGCAGCGAAGCGTCCATTTCTTGCGGAGTCATTCCTCGACTGTCACCGGCCAGGCCGATCGCATCGAGGTGTTTGAACCGCCCAAGCATGGCCGGCGTCGGTGGCTTCAGGAAGAGTGCGCACTCCAGACCCGCAAAGGCGAGCACTTCGAGGGCGTCGGTGGATCCGGTGAAGTCGTCGCCGTAGAAAGCCAATCTCGCAGAGTTGGGCCTGGTGTCGCCAAGCACGCTCAATTGACTGCTCCAAACTTGGCGATCGCTGCGCCCAGGTCCGGGCGGCCCTCTGCGTAGGTCTCCAAGGCGACACCAGCCATTGCCGCTTCCCACCCTTCGCGCATGCTGCGGACACCGCCGGCTATGCCATGAGGATGACCGATGATTCCGCCGCCGGCCAGATGCATCAGGTCGTTGCTGCCCAGCGCTGCGTAGATGTCTGGTGCCTGCCCGGCCCATTGCCCGGACGAAAACACCGGCATCGCAGGCCGGACGCCGGAGAACGGTTCCAGGCAAGACTTGGCCGACGCAATGACCGAATCATCGGGTTCCCAGAATTTGCTCCGCAAGCCATTCACATGCAAATGATCGACCCCCGCCAGGCGCCAGAGCTTTTGATAGACCCGGAAATCAAAGCCCAGCAGCGGATGCCGCGTCAAAGCGCCCCACCCGGCGCGGTGCCCATGGACCGGCAACTCGGTGTAGCGGCGCAGATGTTCTACAGCGGCGAACCCCACGGCGTTGACGCAAACCATCACGCAGGTCCCGCCCATCGCCATGACCGCATCATGCCGGTGCTGCATTTCGTCGATGCTGCCGGAAATGTTGATTGCATACATCGGCATGCGTCCGATGCGGTCCGCGTGGCGGTGCAAGACCGGCATCACCGCCTTCAACCGCTGGTCGAACGGCGCGTACGCCGGGTTGGCCACAAGTTCGTCGTCCTTAATGAAGTCGATGTCCGCCGCGCACAGGGCGTCGACCATCGCGGCTGTCTGCTCGGACGTCAGACCGATGCTCGGCTTGATGATGCTGCCGATCAACGGCCGCCCGGCCACGCCCGCCTTTTCACGCGTCCCCTCGATGCCGAACTTCGGTCCGGGGAAGCGCGCCGCGTAGTCGGCCGGCAGGTCGATGTCCAAAAGACGCAAACCGGTCACTTCGCCGAGTTCGTACAGGTTTCCTGCCACCGTCGTCAACAACGTTGGAAGGTTGGCTCCGACGTTGTCCACCGGGAAAGCGATTTCCACATACCCACGATGGAATACGCCGTCATGCCCGCGCCGGTCGGCATGGGTGCTGCTCAGGGTGGGGTGCATCGCCGGAGGCAACGGCTCGATGTGCGTCACCCTTGCGCGTGCGCGGCTCTTGACTTCGTCCGTCTCACCCGGCAGCGACAGAAAGGTTCCGCTGGACTGCTCGCCGGCGATGACCTCTGCTGCCTTCTGAATCGGCTCATAACTCTCGACCAGATAGCGCGCCCGGAACTCTGCGCGCGGTGTATCAGTTTGCATTGGTTGCCTTGTGAAGTTTGCTGTGGCCCGCCCTGCAGCTTGCGCCGCCGGAACTCGCGGGCCTAGCTTGTAGATTTTCCAAAATGGTAGTGCTCGCGCGCCGCCGCCACAAACGATATGATTTCGATCAGCTGCGATAAAAAGTCACAACGCCATCGCCGAGTGTCCGACCACGCGCGACGAATGTTTAACGAAGCACAGGAGCGCTTCCATGACGCAGATATTTTGGCTCAATCGCTCGCGTGCGAAATGGCAGTGCAGGGCGGCTGCCGCGCTGGCCTGCCTCTGCTTCATCATGGTCAGTTCAGCCGGGAACCGCGATCGTCTTGCGCGCACCCTTGGGGTATTGCACTTCCCGGGGTCGGGCGTAGGATGGACGTGACGTCTTTCTGCTACTTTCGTATCAGTCGGCCACACAGCGATCCTGTCCTCAGGTTCAACATTCAGTAAGTTCATTCACGTCGAATCTGCTTCGCGGATGGGCTTCATTCAGGCGTTGCGCGATGGTTCTCTGTTTGGCACATGTAATTCGCTGATAAGGTGCTTGAGGTCACAACCAGTTTCAGGAGAAAGTCCGTGATTTACGCATTGAACTTATTTAATTTTGTACCCGGCAAAGAAGATCTGTATCGTGACTACAGCGTCAAGGCTGGAAAACTGATCTATGGGCTGGGCGGTCGGGTGGCTAGTTCAGGCTACAAACCGATTCGGTATTTGGCGGGCGATGTCAACCGGGAACAATTCATCATCGTGGAATTCCCGAGTGAAGAAGCATTCGAGCGATTTCATTCAGAAGCGGAGAAACAAAACATCCACCGGTTACGGGAAGAATCCACCACTGATTACGTATGGATCCTGTTTGAGCCCTGGGATCTGCGGGAATGGATAAAGACGTAGTGTTTGCCCCTTCGACTAGAGGGTGAGGGCACGGTCTGGCGGCGCTGTCGTTGCGCAATTTGTCGATTGGTTGCGACCACGTCAGCTTGTCGCAAGTGTGTTAACCATTATTATAAATTCAGTTTCACCTCATTAAATGGAGCCATTCGTGTTCAAAGCCCTGCAACTCAGCAAATCCGATGCCGGTTTTTTGGCCGCCGTCACTGACACTGAAGAGTCCCAGCTTCCCGCCGGCGACGTGCTGGTGCATGTCGACTACTCCACCCTGAATTACAAGGATGGCCTGGCCATCACCAACAAAGGTCCGGTGGTCCGCAGCTGGCCCATGGTGGCCGGTATTGATGGGGCGGGCACGGTGCTGGAGTCGACCCACCCGGCCTGGAAAGCCGGGGACCGGTTTGTCCACAACGGCTGGGGGCTGGGCGAAACCCGCTGGGGCCTTATGTCAGAGCGCGCCCGTTTGCAAGGCGACTGGCTGGTGAAGTTGCCGGCTTCCTTCACCACCCGACAGGCGATGGCAATTGGCACGGCGGGCTACACCGCCATGCTCTGCGTGCTGGCGCTGGAGCAACACGGCCTCACGCCTGCCAGTGCGGGCTCGGATGAAGTGCTGGTAACGGGAGCTACCGGCGGCGTGGGCAGTGTGGCGGTGGCTTTGCTCAGCAAACTGGGCTACACCGTGGTGGCTTCAACGGGCAAGGCCAGCGAAGAAAAATACCTCAAGCAGCTGGGTGCTAACAGCGTGATTGACCGGGCCGAACTTTCCGCGCCCGGCAAGCCGCTGCAAAAAGAGCGCTGGGCTGCAGTGGTCGACGCTGTGGGCTCGCATACCCTGGTCAACGCCTGCGCGCAAACCCGCTACGGCGGCTTGGTAGCGGCCTGCGGGTTGGCCCAAGGCGCGGATTTCCCGGCGACGGTGTTGCCTTTCATTCTGCGCGGCGTGACGCTCACCGGTATCGACAGTGTGATGGCGCCATTGGTCCGGCGCCAACAAGCCTGGGATCGCCTGGCGCAGGACCTGGACACCGCAAAACTCGAAGTCATGGTGGAGGAGGTGCCGTTGGAGCGGGCCGCAGCCAAAGCGGCGGAGTTGATGGCGGGCAAGATTCGTGGCCGTGTGGTCGTCAGGATCTGAACAAACCGAAACCCCAAAAGATAAAACCTGGAAACACGCTATGAACAATGCCACTGAAAAACAAGCCGCGACAAGCTACACCGATTTCTACCGCCAATCGATAGATCAGCCCGATGCCTTCTGGAACGAGCAGGCCAAACTGATTGATTGGCAGCAGCCCTTCAAGCGGGTCTGCAACTACGACAACCCGCCCTTTGTGCACTGGTTTGAAGGCGGAAAAACCAATTTGTGCCACAACGCGGTGGACCGGCA
>JBKJZS010000336.1:0-2071 GCA_046714915.1 Polaromonas sp.
CTCTTTGGCGATGGGCGCAGACCGCTGTTAAAAATTGAGCGCAGATGGAGATTAACTTCTGCAAAGCAGGTTAGTGGCTTATTTCTGCTTGAGCGGCGGGGCCATCAGGTGATACTCCAGGTTGGGCGGTATATTGCGGAAGCGGACGAGGCATTCGCCCGCACGGGCCCTGTAGTCCTTGCGGCCGTGCGGATTACTCAGGCTGGGGCGATACAAAAGCGCCGTAGGGGCTCGGGGGAGACTTGACTGTGTCAACAGACTCGGGAACTCTGCAAAACTTCCTCTTCTGTGTGGTGAGTGTAAGCTCGGCCTGAGAAAATTGAGCCCAGGGAAGACCTGAGAATCAGGGACATTTTTTGTTCGTTATCAAAGGAGATAACCATGGAGAGAAGAAAATTTCTCAGCGCGGGAACGGTCATGGCAGGGACTGCCGCGTCTTTCGCGGCCCCAGCCATCGCACAAAGCAGCCGGCCTGAAATTCGCTGGCGGCTCGCCTCGAGTTATCCGAAATCACTGACCACGATCTTTGGCGCGTGCGACATGATGGCCAAACGCGTGGCCGAACTCACCGAGAATCGTTTCAAAATTTCGGTGCACGCCGCAGGCGAACTTGTGCCCGCTCTGGGGGTGCTCGATGCGGTACAAAACGCCACGGTCGAGTGTGGACACACGGCAAGCTACTTCAATATCGGAAAAGACCCCGCTTTCGGCTTCGGGACAGCGCTTCCATTTGGCTTGAACACGCGAGCGCAGGAGGCGTGGTTCAAGGTTGGCGGAGGCCTGGAGCTGATGAACGACTTCTATCGCGCCTACGATGTGACCAGTCTTCCTCTGGGCAACACCGGTGCTCAGATGGCAGGCTGGTACCGCAAGGAAATCAAATCGGTTGCCGACCTCAAGGGACTGAAATTTCGCGTCGGCGGTCTTGCTGGGCAGGTGCTGTCCAAGCTCGGTGTCGTGCCGCAACAGCTGGCCGCCGGCGACCTATATCCTGCGCTTGAAAAAGGCGTGAATGATGCCGCCGAATTCGTGGGTACCTACGACGACGAGAAACTGGGTTTACACAAAGTCGCCAAGTTCTACTATTACCCGGGTTGGTGGGAGGGGTCGGCGACGGTCACCTTGTTTATCAACCAGAAGGCATTGAGCGGTCTGCCTGCGGACTATCGGGCGGCGATTACAGTCGCCTGTGCTGAAGCCAATCATTGGATGACAGCGAAGTATGACTTGGAGAATCCGGCTGCTTTGCGCCGGCTGGTAGCCGGTGGCGCCCAGCTTCGGTCCTTCCCCAAGCCGGTGATGGACGCCAGTTTCAAGGCGGCGGAGGATCTCTACGCTGAGATGGCGGAAAAAAGCCCGGCCTTCAAGAAGATCCATGAACCCTGGCGGAAATTCAAAAACGAACAAATCGTGTGGTCGCGCTTCTGTGAATTGCCGTTTGACACCTACATGGCCAGCGCGCACAAAAGTGCATGAGCTTATCGCAGAAAATTCCTGAGGCCTGTCTATGAAAACACTCAGCATCTTAGAATGCCGCCGGGTTGGAAAACCACTGGCGAAGCTTTGGCATACCCAAGGCTGTTACGCCATCCAAAACATCCAGACTCGCAGTCATGCAAGCCCGCAAAGGGCGGTCGCCTTTATCGGTGCGGGAACCGCAGTGACCGGCCCCGCGGCGCGTTCCGAATTCCAGACCGTTGAAGGTCAGGCTGCTGCGGTGACCAACTGGGACCCGCTTGCCGGGGATGCCTACCGGGCGCTGAGCGACTTGGCGACGCGCTTCGCTCAGGCCGGAACCAATCACACGCCGGAGCGGAACGCATGGCTAGCTTAGAGGGAGCGCTGTCCATTGCCGACCTGCGGCTCATGGCGCGGCGCAAGCTGCCCAGGTTTGTATTTGATTTCATCGAGGGCGGCGCCGAGGACGAGATCACGTTGACCCGCAATCGCACCAGCTTCGAAAGGCTGAGCCTGGTGCCGAGGGTATTGGTCGATGTGTCGAAACCTCAGGTTCGTACCGAGATTCTGGGGCGGCCCGCTGCGGCTCCCTTTGTGATTGCCCCGATGGGCT
>JBKJZS010000337.1:0-1931 GCA_046714915.1 Polaromonas sp.
GTCATGTTGGGGCTGCAGAACGAGCGGGAGTGGCTGGTTTTCTGTGATGTCGTGCTCGAACAGTCGCATCTCGCTACCGATTCGCGTTTTGACAGCAATGCGCGGCGCAACGAACACCGCGACGCACTCAAAGCCATCATCCTGGCCACCTTTTCGAGCATGACCACCGCGCAGGTGGTCAGCAAACTCGATCAAGCGCAAATTGCCAACGCCCGCATGAACAGCATGGCCGACCTTTGGGAGCATCCGCAGCTCAAGGCGCGCGATCGATGGCGCCAGGTGGCAACTCCCGTGGGCGACATTCCCGCACTGCTGCCGCCCGGGCGTATCAGCAGCTTTGACTACCGCATGGATGCGGTGCCAGGCGTCGGCCAGCATACGCAGGCCATCTTGCGCGAGTTGGGGCAAGGCGTTAGCGACATTGCCGCGCTGCAACAGACGGGAGCTATTTAATTGATAGCTAATTTACCATATTCCATAAGGGCTGGAGGCACTATTTGTTAATTAAAATGCTCTCCGAGGTTTGTCATCGCGGACTTGATCCGCAATCCATGCCACGCCAGCCTGCGCCGGTGGTTCATGGGGCATGAATCCCGGATCGAGTCCGGGATGACAGTCCAGAGAGTCATAGATGACCAGCGGGGCCAGCGCCTGATTTTGAAACAATTTGAGGAATAACCATGAGTACCCCACCAGCCACACCCACCGCCCAACTCGCCGCTTTTGCCGCCGGCTTGACATTCAATGCCATCCCCGCACCGGTCGTGCGCAAGGCGGAGGACCTGCTGGTGGACTGGTTCGGCTCCGCCATTGCCGGCAAGGGCTCACGCCCGGTCGAAACCATCACCCTTTTTGCCGCCAGCATGGGCCCCGACCGTGGCTCGGCCGAGGTGCTGATCAATCGCAGTCAGAGCAGCGCTTACTTTGCTGCGATGGCCAATGCAGCGGCCTCGCACGTCGCCGAACAGGACGACGTGCACAACGGTTCGGAGTTTCACCCGGCTACCGTGGTTTTCCCTGCCGCGCTGGCGCTGGCGCAAACCCTGGGCAGTAGCGGCCAGCAACTGCTGACGGCGGCTGTGGTGGGTTATGAGGTCGGCATACGGGTCGGCGAATTTCTGGGTCGCTCCCACTACAAGGTGTTTCACACCACTGGCACTGCCGGCACACTGGCGGCGGCAGCGGCAGCGGGCAACCTGCTCGGGTTGACCGCGTCTCAGATGCAGCACGCTTTCGGATCAGCCGGAACGCAATCGGCCGGGCTGTGGGAGTTTTTACGCACCGCCGCCGACTCCAAGCAGCTGCACACCGCGCACGCGGCGGCTGCGGGCCTGATGTCTGCTTGCCTGGCCCGCGACGGTTTTACCGGTGCGACGCAAATTCTCGAAGGCCCGCAAGGCATGGCTGCCGGCATGTCCAGTGACGCCGACCCCGCCAAGCTGACCGATGCGCTGGGCACACGCTGGGCCACGGCCGAGACTTCGTTCAAATACCACGCCTCCTGCCGCCACACGCATCCGGCGGCCGACGCCTTGCTGCAGGTGATGCAGGCGCACCAGCTCAAACCGGCCGACCTCGCGCGCGTGGTCACGCACGTGCACCAGGGCGCCATTGACGTGCTGGGACCCGTGGTCAACCCGGCTACCGTCCATCAGAGCAAGTTTTCCATGGGCACGGTCCTGGGCCTGGTCGCACGCTTCGGCCACGCCGGCCTGGTTGAGTTTGACCAGCACTTCAAGGACGATGTCACCACGGCGCTGTGCAAACGGGTTGAAATGGTGCTCGACGTCGAGGTCGACGCAGCCTATCCGCAGCGCTGGATCGGCAAGGTCACCGTGACCACCACCGACGGACGCGTTCTGCAGGGCAGGGTAGACGAACCCAAGGGCGATCCCGGCAACACGCTGAGCCGGGAGGAAATCACCGCCAAA
>JBKJZS010000338.1:0-1503 GCA_046714915.1 Polaromonas sp.
CAGATAAACCATGTTGGACTGAACCGCTTGTGAGGCGGTAGTTTTTGGGGATGTTGGCATCAAAGGGGATTTGAACCGACCCCCTGTTCTTCGCACAGATTATGGCGGATGCAGGCGTGTTTGCCCAACGTGCAAATTACCCAAACCTCTTGCCCATGTCCTGCCGGCGGCTGTGCGGGCGTTCCGCCCGGTCATGGTTTTAGCCCGAATACGGCAACCGGCGCAGCCCTGCCCCCAGCACCGCATAGGCGCTGTTTTTTTCAGGGACTGGCTTGACGCTGGTTCTTCGCGCCGGGAACAGCACGCCGCACTCATGGCGGACCCCTGGGCTGCGCCAGCCCGCAGGCACCCGGTACGCGCTCTGCAGGTGCGGCATCCCCGCGACAAAGCCGCTGTGGCCGTCGCCATCGTGCCTCATTTTTCATGCTGAGCGGTGCGCTGCTGGCGACCAACCGTTTGGTTCAGCCGCTGCCGCTGGCGCAGCTGGGGGTGCTGGCCAGCTACTGCCTGGCCCAGATTCTGATCGTGTCTTGCGCGCAAGCGTCACCGGCCTGGCGCTGAAGCGCCGGGCGGCTGCGCGGCAATGGCCTCGTCGCGAGCGATGCTGCCGTCCACCAGCTCCACCAGCCGGTCGCAGCGCGCCGCCAGGCGCGAATCGTGGGTCACCACCACAAACGAGGTGCCGCGCTCGGCGTGCATGCGCCGCAGCAGGTTGAACACTTCGTTGGACGACGCGGTGTCCAGGTTGCCGGTGGGTTCGTCCGCCAGCACCAGCGCGGGCTCCAACACCAGCGCGCGTGCAATCGCCACACGCTGCTGCATGCCACCCGACAATTCGGCGGGACGTTTTTCCATGGCCTGGGCCAGGCCCACGGCCGCCAGCAACTCGCGCCCCCGCGCCAGCTGCCGCGCACTCACACGACCCTCGCTCATCAGCGCCGGCAGCGTCACATTTTCCAGCGCGGTGAAGGCCGGCAGCAGGTGATGGAACTGGAACACAAAACCCAGGGTGCTGCGGCGGCACAGGGTCAAACCGGCATCGTCGAGCCCCTGCATCTCCTGGCCCTGCAGTCGGTAACTGCCCGAAGTTGCGCGTTCGAGCAAACCGACCATGTTGAGCAGGGTACTCTTGCCCGATCCGGAAGGCCCCATCAGTGCGATGAAGCCGCCGCGTTCCACCCGCAGGGACAGGCCGTGCAGCACCTCGGCCTCGCTGGGCAGGCCCTGGTTGTAGCTCTTGCGCACATCGGTCAGCTCGATCAATGCGGACGAAGCAGCGGTGTCGTTCATCAACTTAAATCCTGATGGCCTGCGCCGGATCCATGGCGGCGGCCCGGCGGGGCGGGGCGCTCGCGGTCGCCCTGGCGAACAACCCGCAAGCACCGCTGCTGGCGGAGGCCGACATCCCCGTGCTGCTGCGGACCGGCCCCGAGTATCTCGCCGGCTCGACCCGGCTGGCCGCCGGCACCGCGCAGAAGGTGGCGCTCAACCTGTTCTCGACCG
>JBKJZS010000339.1:0-10062 GCA_046714915.1 Polaromonas sp.
CGCGAACTGGATGGCAGAGAGCGCATTGAGGTCGGAATGCACCACCACATTCGCCACATTGCGGTGCACGAATACCTCGCCGGGCTCCAGCCCCGTGATCTGGTTGGCCGGCACCCGGCTATCGGAGCAGCCAATCCACATGTACTTGGGCTTTTGCTGCTTGACCAGCCGGGTAAAAAAGCCCGGCTGCTCGCGTTCCATTTGGGCGGCCCAGGCGCGGTTATGCGTGAAGAGGTCTTGAATGGAGGACATGAGTGTCATTTTCACCTGCTTTGACTGTCATGCCGGACTTGATTCGGCATCCATCCTGATGTGCCAACATGGATTGCGGGCCGAGGCCGCAATGACAACCATCGGGGCTTACATCGTCTCCGCGAACAATTCCCGGCCAATCAGCATGCGGCGGATCTCGCTGGTGCCGGCGCCAATTTCATACAGCTTGGCGTCGCGCCAGAGCCGCCCCAGCGGGTAGTCGCTGATGTAGCCATTGCCGCCAAAAATCTGCACGCCCTCACCGGCCATCCAGGTGGCTTTTTCCGCGCACCAGAGAATGACCGAGGCGCAGTCCTTGCGGACCTGGCGCACATGCCCGGTGCCCAGCATGTCGAGGTTTTTAGCAACCGTGTAGGCAAACGAGAGGCCGGCCTGCAGCACGGTGTACATGTCGGCCACCTTGCCCTGGATCAGCTGAAACTCGCCGATGCTGGTGCCGAACTGCTTGCGGTCGTGGATGTAGGGAATCACGTTGTCCATGACCGACTGCATGATGCCCAGGGGTCCGCCGGTCAGAACGGCGCGCTCATAGTCCAGACCACTCATCAGCACCCTGGCGCCGCCGTTGAGGCCGCCCAGAATATTTTGCGCCGGCACTTCCACGTTGTTGAACACCAGCTCACCCGTGTGAGAGCCGCGCATGCCGAGCTTGTCGAGCTTCTGCGCCACGGAAAAGCCCTTCATGCCTTTTTCAATCAGGAAAGCGGTGATGTGGTTCGCGCCGCGTTTTGCCGCCGCGCCGCCCCAAGGCAAAACAGCCCCCGCGGGGGGCAGCGAAGCGTGGGGGTCAGTTTCCGGCTCGGTCTTGGCGTAAACCACCAGGGTATCGGCGTCTGGCCCGTTGGTGATCCACATCTTGCTGCCGTTGAGCAGGTAGTAGCCGCCCTTGTCCTCGGCCTTGAGCTTCATCGAAATCACGTCGCTGCCGGCGCCCGTTTCACTCATGGCCAGTGCGCCCACATGTTCGCCGGAAATAAGCTTGGGTAAGTACTTCTGCCGCTGTCCGTCGGTGCCGTTGCGCTTGATCTGGTTCACGCACAGATTGCTGTGGGCACCGTAGGAAAGCCCCACCGACGCGCTGGCGCGGCTGATTTCTTCCATGGCGATCATGTGCGCCAAGTAGCCCATGCCGGCGCCACCGTACTCCTCGCCGACCGTGATGCCCAGCACGCCCAGAGCGCCCATTTTTTGCCACAGGTCCATCGGAAACTGGTCGTCGCGGTCGATCTCGAAAGCACGCGGCGCAATCTCGGCCTGCGAAAAATCACGCACCGCGTCGCGCAAGGCATCAATGTCTTCTCCGAGCTGAAAGTTCAAGCCAGGTAAATTGTTGGGCAGACTCATGGCTGTTTTCCTCTAGGTTCAGGGTCGCTTCAGTATTTTTTAAGCACCGGCATCAGGGTGGCCTGCATCAAGGCGCAGGTTTTGCGTCCGTTCGGGGTGATGACATCGACTTCCACCCGCGCGATCACCAGTGAGCGGCCCGCTTTCTCCACCACACCGGTGGCCTCGATCCAATCACCCAACGCGCCGTTGATGAAATTGATCTTGAATTCAACGGTGGTCACTTCGCTACCCTCGGTGGCCACCGTCATCGCGCTGTAGCCGGCAGCAATGTCTGCCAGCGCGGCGACCGCACCGCCGTGAAACAGGCCCTGCTGCTGCGTGACTTTGTCAGAAAACGGCAGGCGAAACACCACCCGACCGATATCGAGCGACACGATGTGCGCACCCCAGGCCAGCATCAGGCCCTGCCGCAGAAAACTCTGGCGGATGGCCGTGATGCGTTCCTCTGACAACAAAGGCTTGGTTTCAGGCATGGCAGGATGTCCCCATTTGATTGACGTTTACGTAAACGTCAATTCGAGCCCGGATTATGACTTAGAAAATTGTTCCGAGCTGGCGGCTTTGGTATTTTTGGCCAGCAGCGCCCTGGTTTCTTTTTCGTGCGCCTTAACTTCGTCCAGCGTGGTTTTCAGGTCGGCCATCTGCGCGTCCAACTCGGCCCGGTGCTCGGCGAGGATGAGCAAAAACTTCGTCAACTGCGGGACGGTGTCACGCGGCGAGTCGTACATGTCGATGAGTTCTTTGGCCTCAGTCAGGCTCAAACCCAGCCGTTTGGCCCGCAGGGTCAGCTTGAGCCGGGTTCTGTCACGCGCCGTGTAAACACGATTTCGTCCGCCGGGCCCCTCACGCTGGGGTTGTAGCAAGCCCATGTCTTCATAAAAACGGATGGCGCGTGTGGTCAGGTCGAACTCTTTGGCCAGCTCGCTGATGGAGTAGGTGGTGGTTGCCATGCTGTGAAACCCCGGTGACAGGACGCTCGTGACCCGCTCGATAAATCAGGTGTAATGGGACGCTCACATTTACGTTAACGTAAACGTAAACGTCAATTTAACCGGCGATCTTACAAGATGAATGCACACGAAGCCCAGTTGCACTACCCCTTTGGCGATATTTTGCCGCCGCCCGGAGGTGCCTTGGAGGTGGCGCCGGGCGTCAAATGGATTCGCATGAGCCTGCCTTTTGCGCTGGACCACATCAATCTGTGGCTGCTGCGCGATGAACTGGAGGTCTCGGGTGGCAGAGTCCAGGGCTGGACGGTGGTGGACTGCTGCATCAGCAAAGACGAGTCCCGGGCCCAATGGGAGCAGATTTTCGCCAGCGAGCTGGAAGGCCTGCCGATAGTGCGGGTCATCGTCACCCACATGCACCCGGACCACATCGGCCTGGCGCATTGGCTGTGCGAACGCTGGAACGTGCCGCTGTGGATCAGCGGCACGGACTATAACGCCGCCCGCATCGGTACCCAGAGCAGCACCGGCTTCGGGGGCGAAAGCGCGGCCCGTTTTTTTGCCTCGCATGGGTTGACCGATCCGGAAGCGATGGAAAAAATCAGGGCGCGCGCTAATTACTACCCCGGCATGGTGCCCGCCGTCCCCGGCAGTTTTCACCGCATGATGGACGGCCAGGTCATCACCATCGGTGGCCGCAACTGGACCTGCATCAGTGGTTATGGCCATGCGCCCGAGCACATCGCCCTCCACTGCGCCGATCTGTCGTTGTCCACACGGCCTGGGGCACCTGTCCTCGGGGGGCGCGCGGCCGGTCTTCAGTCGGGGGGCCAGTGCCAGACCGGCGTATTGATCAGCGGCGACATGATACTTCCGCGCATATCGACGAATATCAGTGTGTACGACATCGAGCCAGAGTCCAATCCGCTGACGCTGTTTTTGCAGTCGATCGACAAATTCAAGGCGCTGGGCGAGGAAACGTTGACCCTGCCATCCCATGGCAAACCCTTTAACGGCTTGCACAGGCGAATCGCCCAGCTGCATGAGCACCATCGCGATCGACTGACGGAAGTCATGCAGGCCTGCCACGCCAGCCCCTGCAGCGGCGCAGACATCCTGCCGGTGATGTTCAAGCGAAAGCTGGATCTGCACCAGACCACTTTTGCCCTGGGTGAAGCCCTTGCCCATCTGCACACCTTGTGGTTTGAGGGCAAGCTGCAACGCCTGCTGGGGAACGACGGCATTTACCGATTCCACCCGGCCTGAGACAAGGATAGGAGAGGCGATGGCAGCGTCGCATGCCGCGCCGCCTGATCCTCGGGAGCCGCGTGCCGACAGTCACTTCCCCCCCTCCCGGAGTTTTTCGTCAGTGCCAAAGCCGGACAGGGTAAAGGCCGAGCCTGAGCGCCAGCAACATCGACCGTCTGCTAACGGGTGAGCAGTTTTTTTTTGGCCCAAAACGTGCAAAAACGGGTGCCCCAGGGCCTTGCTTGGGGTTGCATCCACTTTCCACGAGCACACAAGCCTGCGGTTTTGTATAATGGAGGGCTTCGCAGCGATAGGCTGGCCCCGCGGCGAAGCTTGAATACCACCTAAGAGGTTTCCATCAGAGAAACACCGACCGTGGAAAAGGGCTGCTCAAACCAACTTTAGAAGTAACTCCATGACAACTTTCAGCGCAAAGCCCGCTGACGTGGTGCATGAGTGGTTTGTGATTGACGCGACCGACAAGGTCCTCGGACGAGTAGCCAGCGAAGTTGCTCTCCGTTTGCGCGGCAAACACAAGGCCATTTATACGCCTCACGTCGATACCGGTGACTTCATCGTCATCATCAACGCAGCCCAGCTTCGAGTCACCGGCGCCAAGTCGACTGACAAGATCTACTACCGTCACTCCGGTTATCCCGGCGGTATCTCGGCGACCAACTTCAAGGACATGCAAGCCAAGCATCCTGGCCGCGCTTTGGAAAAAGCCGTCAAGGGCATGCTGCCCAAGGGCCCGCTCGGCTACGCAATGATCAAAAAACTCAAGGTGTACGGTGGTGCAGAGCACCCGCATACCGCCCAACAGCCCAAATTGCTTGAAATTGCAGCTCTGTCCAACGAGGTGGCCAAATGATCGGTGATTGGAATAATGGCACCGGCCGTCGCAAATCAAGCGTCGCTCGCGTGTTCATCAAAAAAGGCACAGGCAAGATCACGGTAAACGACAGGGACATTCAGGTGTTCTTTGGTCGGGAGACCTCGATCATGATCTGCAAACAGCCCCTGTATCTGACCAACCATGTCGAGACCTTTGACATCATGGTCAATGTGCACGGCGGGGGCGAGTCCGGCCAAGCCGGTGCGGTGCGCCATGGCATTACCCGTGCGCTGATTGACTATGACGCAACACTCAAGCCGGCGTTGAGCCAGGCCGGTTTTGTAACGCGTGACGCACGTGAAGTCGAACGTAAAAAAGTCGGTTTCCGCTCAGCGCGCCGTCGCAAGCAATTCAGCAAGCGCTAATCCGCTTTCTTGCTTCGAAAAGCCGCCCGGTTTGCGTCTGGCGGCTTTTTTCATTACAAGTGTTTTATGGCGTAACGACAGATTCAAAATTTTGCGCACCATAATGGGATTTGCCACAGGTTCCTGCTTCCCTGTTCTGCTTCCGCCTTGCCTTGCCGGCAACCTGAGCCGGCGGCTTCCTGAAATTCACAGTACCTGATTTGAAATTCCGTCTGTTTCGCCGCCGCCTGACTATCAGTTCACCGCGCATGGCCATCCGCAGTGCCTTGCCCTGGCCGTTGCGCTGGGCGATGGGCGCGGTGATGTTGGGGTTTTCTGCCGCCATCGCGCTCTGGACCTTCGAGCTGGGGGTTAGCATTGCCGGGCTGGACAGGGACGCCAAGCTCGAGTTGGGCAAGCTGCGTGAAGAGGTCGCTGCGCTTCGCATGGAACGGGATAAATCGCAGTCGATCGCTAACACCTCGAGCAGTCTGTTGACGGCTGAAAAAGCCGTGCAGGAAAAAATGGCGGCCCAGATCAAGCAGCTGGTGGCGGACAACCGGCTGTTGCGCGATGACCTTGGATTTTTCGAAAAGCTTCTGCCGGCCGGCGGTGTTGAAAGCGCCGCCATTCGGGGTCTGCAAGCCGAAGCCTTGTCGGACATGCAACTCAAGTGGCAGGTGCTGGTGATTCAGCCCGTCAAGGATGCGCCGCTTTTCAATGGCAAGCTGGAGCTGACCTTTAACGGGACTTTGGCTGGAAAACCATGGGCAACGGGCTTGCCCAATGGTGCGCAGGCCCTGCAGTTCAAGCAGTACCGCCGCGTTGAAGGTGTACTCGATCTGCCACCCTTGGCCGTGGTAAAAACGGTGACTGCCAAAGTGATCGAGGGATCGGCTGTCCGCTCTGTCCAGACCATCAAGCTCTGACCCAGGGCCAACTTACAGGATTTACTTATGTTCGGTAAAAAGACACAGCCCCCGATTAGAAGCCTGATTGCCCAAGGCAGTTGCATTGAAGGCAATCTGAAGTTCACCGACGGCCTGCGCATCGATGGCGAAGTAAAGGGTGACATCCGCGCCAATGACGGCAGTCCCAGCATTCTGGTCATCAGCGAGTCAGCCTGTGTCACTGGTCATATCTACGCCCAACATATTGTCATCAATGGACGCGTGATGGGGTCTGTTCATGCCTCGGAACTCCTTGAATTGCAGCCCAAGGCCAAAATTCAAGGCGATGTCTCTTATAAAGCGCTTGAAATGCACCAGGGTGCCGTCATCTTTGGTCAGTTACGGCCGACCGATCACGAGGTTAATGACAGACCTCTTTTGAAACTGGCCGCCATCAACGGCTAGCAATCAGAGTCTCACTACAGGGCTGTTTTCTAGTTAGTTGGCGCTTACGTTCATAGGCAATCCATCGCAGCTGCTATGGTTGATTAAATTGCTGTACTATTAAATGATTGAGTTGAAGAACGGAGTTCACCATGAGTGCTGTCGCTGAAAATATCCAGACCGTAATGCCCGACCCCTTTGTCTTTACCGACAGCGCTGCGGCCAAGGTAGCTGACCTGATTGCCGAAGAAGGCAATCCGGATCTGAAGCTGCGCGTGTTTGTACAGGGCGGCGGTTGCTCCGGGTTTTCGTACGGTTTTACGTTTGACGAAATCACCAACGAAGACGACACCACCATGACCAAAAATGGCGTGTCCTTGCTGATTGATGCAATGAGCTATCAATACCTCGTGGGCGCTGAGATTGATTACAAGGATGACCTCGAAGGCGCCCAATTTGTGATTAAAAACCCGAACGCCACCAGCACCTGCGGCTGTGGCTCAAGCTTCTCAGCCTGAGTTTTCCATCCGCTTCTGTTGAAGCCTGAAAAAAAAGGACCTGCGGGTCCTTTTTTCGTGGCTGCTGTTACAGCTGCGCAGCCCGGTACATTGCGCCCAGCACCCTCGGTCCGCGCGCCCCGGTCACGGCCCCCAAGTTGCCCGGCAGTCCGCATAGCCAGGCACGTGCCAGCCAGGCAAAAGCAGCCGCTTCGACCTGCAGCGGTGGCAGCCCGTGGGCGGCGGTGGACTGGACTGCGACACCGGGCAAAGCCAGCGTTAGCTGCCGCATCAGCTCTGCATTGAACGCGCCACCGCCGCACACCAGCAGTTCAGTGCTTTGCGGGGCATGGCGCCGCAGATCGCGGGCGCAGGCCTGCGCGGTCAGTGCTGTGAGTGTGGCTTGAACATCTTGCGGCGCCCTCAGTTCAAAACCTTCGAGTTGCGCCGTCAGCCATGCCGGGTTGAACAGATCGCGCCCCGTACTTTTGGGCGGCGCTTTGGCGAAGTAGGGCGCAGTCATCAAGCGCGCCAGCAGGTCGGGAATAATGGCGCCTGAAGCGGCCCATACACCCAGCGCGTCGTAAACCTGCCCGGTATGCTGGAAGCACCAGTAGTCCATCAGGGCGTTGCCCGGGCCGCAGTCAAAGCCCAGAACCTCGCCTGTTTCGTCTGCGCTGTTTTTTGCCGGCAGTAAAGTCAGGTTGCTGATGCCTCCAATATTAAGGACGGCGATGGCGCGCTCCGGCTGCGAAAAAACGGCTTGGTGAAAAGCAGGCACCAGTGGCGCGCCCTGGCCACCGGCGGCCAGGTCAGCAGTGCGGAAGTCAGCGACCACATCGATGCCGGTGAGTTCAGCCAGCAGGGCCGGGTTGTTGAGTTGAAGGGTGTAGCCCATGCTGGATCCTCCGCTCCGTGGATCTGTCCCAAATTCTTGCGGCCGGTGGCGGACGGTCTGTCCGTGCGCGCCCAGGGCTCGCACCTGGCTCGGCGGGATCCCTAGCCGCCCTGCCTGTTCCAGCAGGGTGTTGACGACCCTCGCATAAATCAGGGCGAGCTGGTTGGCTGCCAGCGCAGCGCGGTGCAACTCGTTCTCGCCGGCGGTATTGAGGGCCAGCAGCTCGGTCTTGAAAGCGGGCAGGAAAGAAGCCGATTCAGCGAGAACGACGCGAGGTGCTGAGCCGGAAAAATCCAGTAAAACCCCGTCCACGCCATCCAGCGAGGTACCCGACATCAGCCCTATGAAGTAATCTGCCATGCGCCATTTTGCAGCATGGCGGGTACGGCGCAATGCGGCTAAAAGCGTCGGCAGGCGACACCGCTGAGGCAGGTCACAAGCCCCGCAATTTCCCCAGACGGGTCGCCCCCGGGGAAATTAGCCCCCTCGGGGGGCAGAGCGTTACGCGAAATCAGCGAACGCGGGGGCCAGCTTATTCGGCGCGGGTCTGCGTGTTGTCCGCAGCGGCTTGTAGCTGCTGCCTGACGCTGCCAGCCAGCTGGCGAAACAAGGCCTGCGCTGTGACAGACAGGGGAACGGTTTCGTTTTGCTTGGCAATCGTCATCGGGTCCTGGTGCTGGCCGTTGACGCGAAACTCGAAATGCAGATGCGGGCCGGTGGCCCAGCCGGTCGCTCCGACGGCGCCCAGGTTTTGGCCCTGACTCACGCTTTGACCTTTTTGCACGCCAATGCGACTTAAATGGGCATAAACGGTGGTGTGGTTGTTGCGGTGATTGACAAACACCACATTGCCGAAACCGTTTTGGACGCCGGCGAACTCAACCACGCCATCGCCGACGCTGCGCACGGTGGTGCCCGTCGGGGCCGCGTAATCGACACCCAGGTGAGCGCGCCATGTTTGCATGATGGGGTGAAACCGCATCTTGAAGCCGCTGCTGACGCGCGAAAACTCCATCGGCGACGCCAGGTAGGCGCGGCGCAGGCTTTGACCGTCGAGTGTGTAGTAACCACCTTTGGCCGCTTGACTGGCTGCTACTGGATCGCTGAACCACATTGCCTGAAGTGTTTTGCCGTTATTGACGAACTCGGCGCTGAGCACCCTGCCCGTGCGCAGTGCCTCGCCATCGGCTTCCAGTGTTTCATAAACCACGCTGAAACGGTCCCCCTTGCGCAAGGCACGGTGAAAATCAATGTCACCCGAAAAAATTTCCGCGACCTGGGTGGCCACGGCGTCAGGGATGCCGGCATCATCGGTGGCGGCGAACAGCGAGGTGCGAATCGTGCCGCCGGCCAGCTGGCTCGAGCTGGTGTAGGCCGCCTTTTCAAGGCGCGAAGCGAAGGTGTTGTCTGCCGAACGTTCAACCACCAGACGGGTAAAGTTTGATTCGTCATCGGTTGGCCAGCGAACAGTCAACTTGAGGAGCTGGTTGCTGTCGGTGGCTTCAACCGTTACATTTTTGCCGGGGCGCCCCATCAAGGTCAGGCGGCCAGTGGCATCGCTGCGTAAAAAAGCGGCTGCAGTCGCGTCGTTGATATTCAGACGCCTGAGCAAGGCGTCTGCAGTGTCGCTGCTGCGAGTGGTTTCCGTGCGGAACAGCTTGAAGCGGAAATCGGCCAGGGCTTCGGTTTGCGTTTCCGTGGGCAGGCTTTGAACCGCTTCCAGCACTTGGCGTACCGGCAAATCGGCCGCATCGGGTGCCATGGGTGCGACACCAAAGGCTGTGACTCCGGTTCCCAGCAGCAAGGCTGCCAAAGTACCTGCAATTCTCTTGGGGTGATGGTGAAGAAGGCTTGCTGCAGCTTGCAAGGCACGCGAAAGATCGTTTTTGATCAAAACTGGAATTCCCAACCTGTGAATCAGGCTGGCAAGTAAGCAGCTTGATAGTGACTGAAGAGGGCGTTGCGCAGCCGAAAAAATGCGGGCGCTGGGCAACAACTTAGAATCGGTTCTGCAATTTGTGAGCCAACTAAAGCAGGGCCCTTCAATGGCAGAAAACCGATTATATCTGTCAGACAAATGCCCGACCTGTGAAAACCCTTATGAATCAAGAGCTTGTTACAAATTTCCCGGTAACGGAGAGCGTCGCGGCGGCCCTGGCCATCTCCCTGCGAGGCTGCGAAGAGTTGATCCCGCAAGATGAATGGCTCAAAAAGCTGGCCCGAAGCGAAGCCACTGGCGTTCCCCTGCGCATCAAATTGGGGCTGGACCCGACCGCGCC